>CAVESB010000005.1:0-24895 GCA_963618265.1 bacterium | reverse complement strand
ACATAGACATAACCGTAGGTCATGGCGATGTAGCCGAGATCCTTCTTCGGCAGATCCTTACCCTTGGCAGCGAACTTCGCGACCGCGGCGCGCGGGGTGGACTTGGAAGCCTGACCGCCGGTGTTGGAGTAGACTTCGGTATCCAGGACGAGGATGTTGATGTTGCGGCCGGAAGCCAAGACGTGATCAACACCGCCGTAACCGATATCGTAAGCCCAACCGTCGCCGCCGAGAATCCAGACGGACTTCTTGACGAGGTTATCGGCAAGGCCGAGCAGTTCGGCAGCCTTCGGGCTGTTGATGGAAGGCAGGATCTTCTTCAGTTCAGCGACACGGGCGCGCTGTTCGGCGATGCCGGCTTCGGACTTCTGGTCGGCAGTGACGATGGCGTTGGCGAGGTCGGCGCCGATTTCAGCGGAGAGCAGCTTGACCAGTTCGCAGGCATACTCATAGAGTTTGTCAGCAGTCAGGCGCATACCGAGACCGAATTCGGCATTGTCTTCGAAGAGGCTGTTCGCCCAGGCCGGACCCTTATGGTCAGCGTTCTGAGACCACGGAGTGGTCGGCAGGTTGCCGCCGTAAATGGAGGAGCAGCCGGTGGCGTTGGCGACGAGAGCGCGGTCACCGAAGAGCTGGGAGAGCAGCTTGACGTAAGCGGTTTCACCGCAGCCGGCGCAGGCGCCGGAGAACTCGAACAGCGGGCGCAGCAGCTGGGAACCCTTGACGGTGCCGAGGGAAACCTTGGTGCGATCCGGATCCGGGATGCTCATGAAGAAGTCCCAGTTCGCCGGTTCGGTTTCGCGGAGCGGTACCTGAGCAGCCATGGCGAGGGTGTTCTTCGCCTTGGTCGGGCAGGCTTCGATGCACAGACCGCAGCCGGTGCAGTCTTCAACAGAGATCTGAACCGTGAACTTGCAGCCGGCCCAATCCTTGGCCTTGTAGTCAGTGGACTTGAAGGTGGCAGGGGCGTTGGCGAGCAGAGCCGGGTCGTAAACCTTCTGGCGGATCGCGGCGTGCGGGCAGACAATGGCGCATTTACCGCACTGGGCGCAGGATTCCGGATTCCAAACAGGGACTTCCTGGGCGATGTTGCGCTTTTCCCACTGGGTGGTAGCGGTCGGGAAGGCACCGTCAACAGGCATCTTGGAGACAGGCAGTTTATCGCCGTGAGCGTAGATGATCGGGGCGATAACATCCTGAACGAATTTCGGAGCCTTGTCGGAGACAGGAGGCAGACGGTGGATCTTGCTGGAAGCAACCTTCGGATAATTGACCTGGCTCAGGTGCTCAAGGGAACCGTCAACAGCGGCGAAGTTCTGAGCGACAACGGCGTCACCCTTCTTGCCGTAGGTCTTCTTAATGGCCTTCTTGATCTGTTCGATCGCCTCATCACGCGGCAGGACGCCGGAGATAGCGAAGAAGCAGGTCTGCATGATGGTATTGATGCGGCCGCCCATGCCGGTCTTCTTGGCAACGGCGAAAGCGTCGATGACGTAGAACTTCAGTTCCTTGTCGATGATGTCCTGCTGGACTTCAACCGGGAGCTTGTCCCAAACTTCTTCCGGACCGTAGATGGAGTTCAGAAGGAAGGTGCCGCCCTTCTTGGCGAAGCGCAGAATGTCAAGCTTCTCAAGGAAGGTGAACATATGGCAGGCGACGAAGGAAGCGTCGTTCTCACCGATGAAGTACGGGGCGTGAATCGGATCCGGGCCGAAGCGCAGGTGGCTGGTGGTGGTGGAACCGGACTTCTTGGAGTCGTATTCAAAGTAGCCCTGAGCCCAGTTATCGGTGTTCAGACCGATGATCTTGATGGAGTTCTTGTTGGCGCCGACGGTACCATCGGAACCCAGACCGAAGAACATGCAGCTGACAGTGCGGCCTTCCGGCAGCAGGAAAGCCGGATCGTAGGCAATGCTGCGGAAAGTGACGTCGTCATTGATACCGACAGCGAAGTGATTCAGCGGGGAATCTTTCTTCATTTCGTCGAAGACACCCTTGACCATGGCAGGGGTGAAGTCCTTGGAACCCATACCGTAGCGGCCGCCGCGGATGACGGGCATGGACTTGAACGGAGCGTAGCCATCGGTCATGGCTTCGTTGATCGCGGAAACAACATCCAGGAAGAGCGGTTCGCCGGCGGAACCCGGTTCCTTGGTGCGGTCAAGGACAGCGATCTTCTTGACGGTGGCAGGCAACGTCTTGACGAAGTCTTTGATGGAGAACGGACGATAGAGGCGGACAGCGACAACGCCGTACTTCTCACCCTTGCCGTTGAGATAATCAACCGTGGCGCGGCAGGTTTCAACGCCGGAGCCCATGGCGATGATAACGGTTTCGGCATCGGCAGCGCCGTAGTAATCGAACAGATGATACTGACGGCCGGTGAGACCCGCGAAGCGATCCATCGCGGCCTGAACCTTCGCCGGACATTCATCATAAAACTTGTTGCAGGCTTCGCGGCCCTGGAAGAAGACATCCGGGTTCTGAGCGGTACCGTGAATCATCGGATGTTCCGGGTTCAGAGCGCGGGCGCGGGCGGCGATGACATCCTCGTCATCAATCATGGCGCGCATATCTTCAATGGAGAGCTGCTCAATCTTGCAGACTTCATGGGAAGTTCGGAAACCGTCGAAGAAGTGAACGAACGGAATACGGGACTTCAGCGTCGCGGCCTGGGCGATCAGGGCGGTATCGTGGGCTTCCTGAACAGAGTTGGAAGCGATCAGCGCAAAACCGGTCTGGCGGGCCGCCATCACATCACTCTGATCACCGAAAATGGACAGAGCATGCGGAGCAATGGCGCGGGCGGTAACATGGAAAACAGTGGAGGTCAGTTCGCCGGCGATCTTATACATGTTCGGGATCATCAGCAGCAGACCCTGGGAAGCGGTGAAGGTGGTGGTCATCGCACCGGTGATCAACGCACCGTGTACGGCACCCGCGGCACCGGCTTCGGACTGCATTTCCATAACGCTCGGGACGGTACCCCAAAGGTTCGGGGTGTTCTTAGCTGCCCATTCATCAGCGAATTCGCCCATCGGGGAAGACGGAGTGATCGGGTAGATTGCGACGACTTCGTTCATGCGGTAAGCCACATAAGCGACAGCCTCATTGGCATCGATTGTAACCATTTGACGTGCCATTAATAAAACTCCTGATTCTCTTTTTTGGATTCTGATCTTACACTGTTTTTGTACTTCAAACCACATAAGACCGGAATGCGGTTTGTTTCCGGACAGGCCGGAAGGTCGACAGGTGTACCCTTACCGGTCGGATACACGACAAAACCCACGGCTCGCGCCGAGGTATCGTCTATAATTTTACCCCTGTTTTGCGATTTCGTGTTTCGTTTCATGGTTCATGTTATCTTTGTCGGGAGAATAACGGACAATCATATTAAATGAAAAGAGCCGCCCTCCCGGACGGTTCTGTGCTGGGATACCCGGATTCGAACCAGGATCCACGGATTCAAAGTCCGGTGTGCTGCCATTGCACCATATCCCAATACCGTTTCCTATTGTATCACGAAATTGCCGCTTTTCCTGTCGGTTTGAATTTAAATGACGGACAGTGAGGGAAATTGTTCCTCAATAAAGCGCAACGGAATAAATCACGGAAAAAAGGCACTCCACAAAATCCGCGGCGTATTGTATAATCAGGTATAAGCGGGTTTGTATCCGCATTAAGGAGTTCACAGCGAATGAGAGAAGTTGCCGTATTGGAAACCGGGCAGATCCCTGTTTCCGATCACTGGGACAAAAGTTTACCGGAAATCGCGGGCGAGCCGGTTCTGCAGATCTTTGAGAAAACCGGGCTGCATAATGTTGACGGCGTGTTCATCGGCAACATGCTCGCCGCCGCCGCCAATAACCAGCTGCATCTCGGTTCTTACCTCGGGGATTGGCTCGGCGCCCGTCACACGGAAGGCATGCATGTCGAGAGTGCCTGCGGATCCGGTGCCTCCGCCTTTCGTCAGGCTCTGATGGCAGTGGCAAGCGGGGAACTGGACACGGCGGTAGCTGTCGGCGTTGAGAAGATGACCGACTCTCCCTCCGAAACGATCACGGCGGAGCTGGCGACGGCTTCCGACTCGGAATATGAACGGGATATGGGCGTCAGCTTTGTCTCTCTGGGTGCGCTCCTGATGCGCCGCTACATGCATGAGTACGGCAAAAGCCGCGCAGACTTCGCAGGCTTTACCCTGAACGCGCACGCCAACGGGGCGCACAACCCCTTCGCCCGCTTTCAGAAAGCGATCACAACGGAGGCTTACATGAACTCCGCCATGGTCTGCAACCCCGTCAGCGTACTGGACGCCCCGCCCGTGGTGGACGGCGCCGCCGCGGTACTGCTGGTGCCGCTGGAATATGTGCGCGGGGTGAATATCGTCCGTGTGATCGGCTCCGGCGCGGCGACGGATCACGCCTCTCTGCATGCGCGGAAAGATCCGCTGTGGCTCAGCGCGGCGGAAAAGTCCGCCAAACAGGCTTATGCGCAGGCGGGCATTGCTCCCGAGGATGTAGACCTGTTCGAGCTGCATGATGCGTTCACGGTGATCGCCGCTTTAAGTCTGGAAGCCTGCGGATTCGCCGAACGCGGTCACGGGACGGATCTTGCCGTCAACGGGGAGATCACCCTCAGCGGGCGTATCCCCATCTCCACCCGGGGCGGTCTCAAAGCCCGCGGGCATCCGGTCGGCGCGACCGGCATTTATCAAATCGTCGAAGCGGTTCAACAGCTGCACGGACTCTGCGGAAAAGGGCAGGTCGAGGGCGCAAAAACCGCGATGACGCAGAATATCGGCGGCATCGGCACGAGTGTGATCACGACGCTGCTTGCCGTGTAAGCGGAGAATTCTTTGATCGGAGTGCTTTATGGAATTTCACATCTCATCACAAGCCAGAAAACGTTATGACTTCAGCGATAAGCTCTTCACCTTCAACGGGAATGTGATTTTCGCCGACATCCGAGCGGTTCGTGTCTTCACGGATCGCGTCAACACCGTCCGTCGGCAGGCCGGCGAGAAAGAGATCTATGCGGGTGAGGTGAACGCACTCGGCTTGATTGATGAGATCATGCACGCTGTCATTGAGCAGTACCGGCGCACGAGCGTCCCGGATCTGAACGAGCGGCTTTACGCGGTTCTGGAGGAACAGCTGGGCAGCGAGAACCTGGAAAAGGTTCTGACGGCGTTCTGCGAAGAGTTCCCGCCGCTGGCGGTGCTGCGCGGCGAGCAGAGCGTGAAGGAATATCTTGACGGGGAGACGCAGGACGGGGTGAAGAACCGATACGACACCGTGGAGGAGATCATCCTCTGTTGGGTGACGAACCGCAACCCCGCCGCCATGAAACTCGCCGGCGAGTTCTTTGACGAGACACGTCTTTCACAAATCTGCGACTATAACAAAGTCATTTTCCGCTCCGACGAGTTCCTGAAGACTTTGCCGAAGATCAACGGACTGTCTCTCATTGATTACCTGCGCAAACCCGCCCTTGAGCATCCCGACTCCCTGTTCGACCAGCTCGAATTCATCCGCAATAACTGGGCGGATATCCTCGGCGTGTACCTGACCCGCCTGCTGCTCGGCATTGACCTGATGAAGGAAGAGTTCCGCGAACACGGCTTCGGCGGTCCGGGTCCTGTTGAAATCCCGCTTTACGCTGCGGGTGAGGGCGGCGGTGAGGTTGAGAACTTCTCCATGGATTCCGAATGGATGCCGCGGCTCGTCCTCATTGCCAAGAACGCCTTCGTCTGGCTGTATCAGCTTTCAAAAAAGTACGGTTATGAAATTGCTCATCTGGATCAGATTCCCGATGAAGAGCTTAAGACATTGGCGGACGCGGGCTTCACCGGGCTGTGGCTGATCGGCCTGTGGGAACGCTCCGCCGCTTCAAAGACCATCAAGCAATGGTGCGGCAATCCCGAGGCGCTGGCCTCCGCCTACTCCCTCGCCGGTTACACCATCGCCAATGACCTGGGCGGCGAGGAGGCCTTCAGCAACCTGAAAGAACGCGCCCGCAATTACGGCATCCGCCTTGCCTCCGACATGGTGCCGAACCACATGGGTATTGATTCCGATTGGGTGCTCTATCATCCCGACCGTTTTCTCTCCCTGCCTTACTGCCCGTACCCGTCTTACGGCTTCAACTGCGGCAACCTCTCCCCGGATCCGAATATCGGCATCCGCATTGAGGATCATTACTTCACCCGTTCCGACGCGGCAGTCGTCTTCCAGCGCATTGATTACCGCAGCGGGGATGTCCGCTACATCTATCACGGCAACGACGGCACCACCATGCCGTGGAACGACACCGCACAGCTGAATTACCTCAACCCGGAGGTTCGTGAAGTCGTGATTCAGACCATTATCGACGTCGCGAAGCACACGCCGATCATCCGCTTTGACGCGGCGATGACCCTGGCGAAAAAGCACTATCAGCGGCTGTGGTTCCCGGAACCCGGCACCGGCGGAGACATTGCCACCCGCGCCGAGCACGCCATGACCAAGGAAGAGTTTGACAGAGCCTTCCCCGAGGAATTCTGGCGTGAGGTGGTGGATCGCGTGGCGGTCGAGGCGCCGGACACGCTGCTTTTGGCGGAAGCTTTCTGGCTGATGGAAAGCTATTTCGTCCGTACGCTGGGCATGCACCGCGTCTACAACTCCGCTTTCATGAACCTGCTGCGCGATGAGGACAACGCCCGTTACCGTACTTTGATGAAGACGACGCTGGAATTCGATCCCGACATTCTGCAGCGCTGGGTGAACTTCATGAACAACCCGGATGAGCGCACCGCTGTCGAGCAGTTCGGCACGGGCGGGAAGTATTTCGGCATCTGCGTGCTGATGTCCACGTTGCCGGGTCTGCCGATGTTCGGTCACGGACAGCTGGAAGGTTACTCGGAGAAGTACGGCATGGAATACCGCCGCGCTTACAAGGATGAGGGCGTCAACTACGATCTGCTGCGCCGTCATGAGAAGGAAATCTTCCCGCTGCTGCATATGCGCCGCCGTTTCTCCGGCGCGAAGAACTTCGTCCTCTATAACTTCGCCAACAATTACGGCAATGTGGACGAGAATGTCTACGCCTACTCCAACTACGGCGGCGGCGTGCATACGCTCGTGGTCTACAACAACCGCTTCGGTGAGACGGACGGCACGATCCGTCAGTCCGTGAATTTTGTGCGCAAGGAAAACGGAGAGAAAATCCCGACTTCAACCACCCTCGGCGCCGATCTCGGCCTGCATTATGAAGATGATTACTTCCTCGTTCTGCATGATCAGATCCGCGGCCTGACCTATGTGCGCTACTCCAAGGAGATCCTGAACGATGGGCTGCGCCTGCATCTGGGTGCCTATCAATACTTTGTCTTCAGCGAAGTTTACGAAGTCCGTGACGACGCATCCCACAGCTGGAGACAGCTCTGCGAATGGCTGCACGGTGAAGGTACGCCCGACATTTGGGAAGCACTGGAAGAGATCCGCTTCGGCAGCGTCCTGCGCCCGTACCGCGGCATGACCGACGGTCACAAGCTGGTTTGGCTGTATAACAAATTCGGTCAGCCGATTGAACCCGGCACCTGGGCGGAGCTGCGCGGCGGCACCTGGAACGACTTCAGTCAGCTTTCCATGAACGCCTTGAGCGAATACGGCTTCCCCGCGAAATCGCAAAAGGAACTCTTCAATATCTACATCAGCGGCATGACCGCCATGCTGAAAGACCCCGCCGCCGCCGCGCTCGGCACGCTCGGCGTCAATCTCAGTGCCGAGGAGAAAGTCTCCGCGCTCGTCCGCAAGCACCCGTCCCTGTGGATTGTGCTGCTGATAGCCCAGCAGGAACGCCTGTTGACTGTCGGCACCGGGGAGCGTCCGAATATTCATGAGCTTTGGTATCTCGACAAGACCCTCACCCGCAACCTGCGCGCCGCCGACCTCTTTGAGATCTCCATTGACGACCAAGTGAAGCTGATCCGCTGGCTGTATGACAACCTTGACGCGATGCGTCAATGGACAGCGGCAGACCTTGATGCCGAGCTGGATGCGCTGCTGCGCCGTGAGGACACCCGCTCCCTGCTGAAAACCAACCTCTGGGACAACGTCCTCTGGTTCAACAAGGAATCCGCCGAAGTGCTGACGGATCTCATCCGCATCTGCGGTCCGTGGGTCGATGCCTTTGACCCGGACTTCTCCGCCGCGCGCCAGCTTGAGACCACGCAGATTTTTGACCGGGCCGCCGACCTGCTGGCGGAGCGGATTGCGGATTCGGAGTACCGGTTTGAACGGCTCTTAGACGGATCCGTAAAGAAAGAGGATGAAGCCGAATAATCTATGATTCTTGTCACCGGCAGCACAGGGTTCATCGGGCAGGCGCTTGTCAACCATCTGGTGACGCTGGGTTATCCCGTCCGTCTCCTGCTGAACCCTTCACGCAGCTATCCTGCCCTTCCACGGAGCGTTTCAGTGGAAGTGGCGATCTCAAGCATGAACGATGAACGCAACCTGCGCGCGTCCATGAAGAATATCGACACGGTTTTTCACTTGATCGGCACCGAATGGAAAGGAATTCACGCCGAATATGAGGAAGTGGACATCCGCGCCGCGAAAATGTTCTCCAAAGTGGCGAAACAGATGGGCGTGCGGTGCTTCATCTACCTGAGCCATATCGGCGCGGAACGCGCCTCCGCTTACGATCTGCTGCGCGTCAAGGCTCTGGCTGAGGCCGCCATTCGTGAGAGCGGGGTGCCTTACACCATTGTCCGCAGTGCCGTCGCTTACGGGGCGAATGACCATTTCACACAAACCCTGCGCGATTATATCCTGCGGACGAAGCACGGTCCGCTGCTCCTGCCGGGCGGTGATGACACCCTCATTCAACCGATCTGGGTCGAGGACCTGATCACCGCGCTGTTGCTCTGCATGGATGATGAGAGCATGGTCAACCGCACGATTTATACCGGCGGGATCGAGACTTTCACCTTCCGCGAGGTGACGGAAATGGTGATGGACGCAATCGGGAAGAAGAAGCGCATTGTTCAGGTTCCCGCCAACATGCTGCGTTATATCTATATTGCCCGTGAACAGTGGCACCCCAATAAGTCGGTTCCGATGTATTTCTGGCCGGATTACCTCGCGGAAGACCGCATCACAGCCCTGGACACACTGCCGCGGGAGTTCGGACTGATGCCGACGCGCATGTCCGTCAATATGGATTATCTTAAAGAAAACAAAAATTGAAATCCGCCCGATCTGCTGTCCGGCGAATGAATTTATGGAGGAGAACAAATGAAACGAACGATCCTCGTCACACTGCTTGCCGCCCTCGGGCTGCTCTGCATATGCGGGCTTGCCTCCGCACAGACCGTGAACCCGATCACGGGAATTGCCGACATTGAGGATGAAAGCACGCTGGCTCTGCCGCCGATCTTTATCCCGATGGCGCGTTACCCCTCAAAATACCGTCCGACCTCCGGACATTCCGAAGCGCCGTGGACTTTTGAGATGTATGTGGCCGGAGAGGAATCCCGCCCGGTTCTGATGTTCTACGGGAATCAGCCGGATGTCGATCTCGGTCATATCTCCTCCGCGTTCTTCGGGCTGGAGCAACTGCGCCGGCAGTACGGCGGCGTCATTATCGCCGGCGGCACGCCAAAATCCGTCCTCGACTCCGATATCAGGAACCTTGAGCTGTGGTACGGGACGACTTATGACCAACTTTACCCGATTCTGCCGCTTGCGAATTACCAACGCATTGTTCAAAAGTGGGCGAAGCTCGCCACACCGGCGGATCAAAATAATCTGACTTACACCTTCGACAGCGCCATTCCCGAAGGCGGACAGAACGCCGACTCCCTTTTCGTGCGCTACGCCGCCACGAATCAGATTCTCTGGCACTATGACGGCGCATCCGGGAAATACATGCGCGCACAGAACTCCGTTGAGGATCCCGCTACGCTGAGCGCGGACGTGGATTCCGCCACCGGCGACCAGATCGGCGTTGAGAATCTCATCGTCCTGATGGCGCATCATGAATATGTGACGGATGCCTTCCCGAAACATTTTGACGTTGACCTGAATTACGGAGAGGGCAGCGCGCTGATCTTCCGTGACGGGAAGCTGTATCACGCGAAATGGACGACCGTTGCCGGCGAGTTCGAGCGTCAGTCCAACCGCAACCGCCCGATTCGCTTTCTGGATGACGAAGGGAACGCTTTCCGCCTGAAGCCGGGGCAGACCTGGGTGCATATCGTCATGAGCGGCAACCCCTGCTATGAAGTGGATGCCGAGCTGGGCAGTACGCCTACGCCGGGCAGTGCCTTCTGGAAGCTGCCGTATATCTCTTTCAAAACCGGCTCCAAGACTCAGGTTGAGTCGGAAGTTCCTGAATTGCAGGACATGAGTTACGAGTTAAACGAAGCTAAATAATGAAAAACGAGAAAACCAATGTGATGCGTGTGCTTGAACAGCACAAGGTTGCCTATACCCCGCATACCTACGGTGACGGGACGAACGCCATGAGCGGCACGGAAGTCGCCGCCGCCCTCGGGCAGGATCCGGCGCATGTATTCAAAACGCTGGTGACGGTCGGCAAGAGCGGGCAGCATTATGTGTTTGTGATCCCCGGACCGCGTGAACTGGATCTCAAGAAAGCCGCCGCCGCAGTGGGAGAGAAGAACATCGAGATGGTCAAGTCGAAAGAGCTGCTTCCGCTGACGGGGTACGTGCATGGAGGCTGTTCGCCGATCGGGATGAAGAAGTTTTTCAAGACCACAGTGGACGAGTCCGCGAAAACCTGCGGGACGATCTGCGTCTCAGGCGGACGGATCGGCTTCCAGGTGGAGTTCGCGCCCGGGGATCTGGAGAAGGTAATCAAACTCACCTATGCGGATTTGACCGTCAGCGAGTCCTGAACGGTCGGAAATGAGCGTGGAGATTATACAAACAAAACAGCGTTCGGGAAAGCGAACGCTGTTTTGTTTTTCAAGCTGTCCTTACTGCTTGTTGCTGTCGTAACCGCCGAGTTCGGACATGAGTTCACATTCAGTCACCGTCCCGTCCTTGATGGTGTACTTCACGACCGGGGAATAATAGGAATCGGAGCGAATGTCTTCAAAGTTGATCAGCGCGAGGTAAGTCCCGTCAGCGAGCGGTTTTTCGCTGAGATCGAATTCCTCATTGAACTTCATGGTGGAGCTTGTCTTCGTGCCGACCAGGTAGTTGTTGAGGTTGCTGGTCATGTAACTCACGGCGTAGTAAGCGCCCGTGTCCAGCGGGATGAGGTCTCTGCCCATCAGGTTCGCGGGATCCAGATCGGAGCGGATGCCGATGAAGTCGTTTTCACCGCTCTCGTAATTGTAATTGATCAGGAAATCAACACTGCCGAGCAGGTTATATTCCATGGGCACCTTGTAGAGCACGTTCTCCTCGGTGGAATCAACAATTTCCAATGCCAGCGGAACATCACCCAACATGCCCCATTTGCCGTCGAAGGTGACGACATATTCGTTGGTTTCAAGATTCAGGGCGACATAGCGATCTTCACCGTAGTAGATGATTTCGCCGCTTTCCTCGTCATATTTGCCGATCTGGAAGACCGCATCCTGCAGCAGGCTGATCTGCTCCGGGCTGACATGAACGCTGAACCTGCCGTTCTCTCCGATTGTGACTTCAGCCTCACTGAGACTGTCAAGAGCGGAGAAAATCAGCGGCTGCGGCTGCCCGTAACCCGAGCTGACGACATACTCTTCCAGCGCATCATTCAGAACACCCGCAGTCTTGTAATAATAGAAGGCGTTGAGATCCTGATTGTCATTGATGTTGTTGATGTAATCGAGCATGTAGGCAAGGCCTCTGATGTTGGAGGTGTCCGCCGGGAAATATACGGAGAGCCCCTGCGCTTCCTTCAGGTAAGAGGAACCGCGGTGATACAGAACCGCCTTGCGGAGATGCGCAGAGACATTCTCGGCCTGAGCCGCGGCTGTGCCCGTGACATTATCCATGAACAGCCCGAGGTCAACGAGATTATAAATATTGTAAGCGCTGCCGGCAAAGAAAACGGAACGCTTGGAGGCGGCGGAAATTTCGGAGATGACAGACGGATTCTTGATTGCCTCCCGCAGGACGGTCTGCATGAAAGCGGCATAGGCATCGCAAGCCGCTTTGGCCTCGTTCATCTCCAGCACGGAGAAGGTGCCGGCAGAGACATACCCCAGGTCGGCATAAGCGCCGTTGGAGGCATCCATGTAGGAGTCGGTGATGACCTTGCCCAGCTGTGCGCCGTTGGCTTCGGGATGCTCGTTCAGGTAGGTCAGCCAGGCTTCGTGATCCCAGCCCGTGCCAGGTTCGGTCTCCTCGGAGGCAAGCAGGTATCTGCTGAAACCGTACAACGCGTTGACAACGTCAGAGTTCGCCATCAGACAGGCATCAAAGCCGATCGCCTCAAAATACGGGTTGGCGGGGTTGTAGCCCACGGACTTTTCCAGCGCATCGTGCAGATCCTTCAGGGAGAGGATCGAGCCGTAGTTTTCATCCACACCGAAGCCGCTGTAACCGCCACCGTGATCCCAGAAGAGAACCATGGAATGGTCGGCGGGATAGTTGGTGGTGCAGAAGGTCAGGAAGTCGGCAAGGTTGTCGGGCGTGGACATGTTGATCGCCGGGACACTGCCGATTTCTTTCACACCGTTCTGATCCATCAGCCAGCGCTGCGTCTTGTTGGGGTTGATGTTGATGTTCTGCCAGCGGGCGGCGCCGCCGGTCTGCACGACGACTTTGACGTTTCCGCCCAGCGCAACGGAGGTCATCTGCACGAAGTCAGCGGAGGCATAGCCTTTTTTGTCCGGGTCATCCTTGACAGCGGAACTCTCCTCATCCGAAGGATCGTTGGTCTGGGTGTTAAAGAAGACACCCGGCAACTCCGAACCCTTGGCTTCGATTTCGTCAGCGAAGTCGATCAACAAATCATGCAGGGACTTGCCGCTCGGCTCGGTGTTGTCAACTTCGTCCTCAATGCGCAGCTGCATATAGGTGGAGAGGTTGTTCATGCCAAGGCTCTCCAGGTCGGAACCGATCAGGTAGACGTAAACCGCCCAGGTGTCATCCGGAGAGTAGGACGGCATGGCGTCGATTGCAGCGGCTTCGTCCTCGTCAATGGGGGAGATCTCGGCGAGTTTCTCCTCAGTGGCGTCAAAAGACTTGAACGGGTATACCAGTTTTATCAGCCAATCTTCGTAATTGTCAGCGATGATTACGGCGGCAATGCCCAGGAGCACGAGCAAAATCACGACCGCAATGCAGCAGCCTTTTTTGGAGACCTTCTTCTTCTTTTTCTTTTCTTTCCGGGGCTTTTCGGCAGGCTCATCCGAAATGGGCGCTCCGGGTTCTCTTTCTGCCGGAGCCTGTTCCGGGACAGGGTCTTCAACAGGCGTCCGCCCGATCTGTTCGGAAACGGGTTCCGAGATCGGATCTGCGGCGGGTTCTTCAACAGGTTTGTTCAGGTTGTCTTCCATAATTCACACCTTCCTTGAAATGTACCCTTATTTTACATTGATTACAGGACTTTTCCGAAACGCACATCAAAAAGGTTAATACAAAAAGGTTAATATAAGAAACGGGCGCGCGGAATTCCGCGCGTCCGTTGTGTTCATTCGCTTGGGAGCGGATTATTTGACGGTAATGCGTCCCTGCGGTTCAGCGTAGGCACTCAGGTCGCCGTTCAGAACATCGGTGATGTAGGTGATCAGAACCTGATAGTCGGACATGGATTCGTTGATGAGGATCTCATCGCCCTGGAACATGGTCGTGCCGTCGCCGCCGGACTTCAGCAGGTAGTTATGAGAGGCGACTCTGTAGGTGGCTTCGGGATCAATGTCAACCCATTCGCCGTTCTGCTCGACCTGAACATCGGAGATGCGGTACGGAACGCCTTCGGTGAGGCCGAAGAACATGCCGTTGGAATCCGCAACAGCCGGGGACTCGACAGAGGTGTCGATGGTGTAGCGCAGACCGGAAACCTGGAGGAAGCCGCCGAATTCGCCGACAGCATTGCCCTGGGCATCCGCATATTCGGCCTGGGTGGCGCGGGAAGTCCATTCAAGGGCGTCAAGGATCTGCTGACCGGTGGCGTTGACAACCGTCAGCATGTTGCCGAAGGGATGAACCGCGATGACTTCGGAGTAGGTGATGTCGCCTTCGTCGATGTTCGCACGGATACCGCCGCCGTTGACGAATGCAATGTCGGCGCTGCCGAGGGAGCGGTAAGCGTCAGCGCAGAGGTCGCCGAGGTTGGTTTCACGGGAGCGGACGATGCGGATACCGTCTTTATCGGTGATGTTGAGCGGGACATTGGTGGAAGCAACGACTTCATTGACCTTGTCTTCAAAAGCGGTAATGATATCGGCGGAAGCAGTTTCAAACGCCTGGCTGGCGAAGCTGTCACCGCTCAGCAAGGTGGTGTTGACCGTGCCGTAATCCGGGTCGATGGTCAGCAGGCCGATGTAGGCGAGCTTGGTGCCGGTGGAGGACAGCGGAACGAGATAACCTTCGGCATCGGGAACAAGCATCTGCGGGATGACGGAGTGAGAATGACCGTCGAGAACCGCGTCGACACCGGTGGTATTGTTGATGACATCAATAGAGCGGTACGGCGCATCTTCGTCATTGATACCGAGATGGGTAAGGAGAATGACATAGTCGGCGCCTTCTGCGAGGGCAGTGTTAATGGTTTCCTGAACACGGGCATACAGCTTCGCGCCTTTTTCACCGGAGTTGAAGTCGTAAACGAATTCGCCGTTTTCCTGGAAGTAGGTCGGGGTGGAAGAGCTGATGGAGTTCGGGGTCGTGACACCGATGTAAGCGACGGAGGTTTCACCGTATTCAACGATCGCATACGGGACAAGGAAGTCGAGCTTGTTCTGGGCAGAGCCGTTATAGTCGATGTTGCAGACGAGATACGGGAAGTCAGCCTTTTCGGCGAGTTCGGCGAGGCGGTCCATGCCGTAGTCGAATTCATGGTTGCCGAGGATGGCGAGGTCGTAACCGACGATGTTCATCAGGTCAACGACATATTCGCCCCTGGAGACGGCGCCGATAACATCACCCTGGATGGAGTCACCGTTGTCGATGAGGGTGACGTACGGGGTCAGGCTTTCATAATATTCTTTCAAGGCAGTAACGGAAGTATAGCCGAGGTTGTCTGCATATCCGCAGTGAACATCATTGGTGTAAATGATGGCAATCGAGTCCGCCGCGAAAGCACTGCAGACCGTGCTGAGAATGAGGATGCTCAGCAAAACAAATAACAAACTTTTCTTCATGGGTAACTCCTTATCGGTACCGAATTACAGAAGCACGCACTTCTGTATCTGTCTTATTAAATTCTAACATAATTATCAGATTTAATACAGATTGGAAAAGAAAAAAAAAGGCGCGGGTTCTTCAACCCGCCGTACCTCTCTTTCACTAAAGCCTAAGTGCGTTTCCTGATTTTCCTGAGCGCAGAATGTGCGATATCAATCAAATCCGCCCGTGAACCCTTATCCAGCGCGAACCAGCCGAGGAGGATAACCGCGGCGGCGAGGAGCAGACGCAGAATGAAGCTGACTGCCCAAGGCTGAGATCCGAGAATAATCTCCGTCTGGAAGCAGGCGGCGACAGCGTAGACGGCGATCATGAAGAGAAAATAGCGGAGATTCCACTGAATGGGGAACAGCCGGTCGGAGACGATCCAGCGTCCGCACATTGCCGTCACGTAACCGAGCAGCTCCGAGATGACCGCGCCGTAAAGCCCAAGCCGCGGCGTCAGAATGGAATTGCAGACAAGGTTGACGGCAACCGCCAGCCCGAGCATGATCGAGACCCAATACGTTTTCCCGGATTTCGCAGTGCCGGGGTCGATCACATACACGCCCATGGTGAAAATCCAGCGCAGCTGCATGATTCCGAGCAGCCCGATGCCGGCAAGGTATTCCGCCGGGGCAAGGAAGAGGAAAATCTCCCGGGCGAAGGTCATGACCAGCGTACATATCGAGAGCGTCCCGAAAATGTAAAGCGAGAGCATACGCGGCAGGGTGCGCTTGATCTTTTCCTCATTATTCAAGAGAGAATACATCGTCGGCTCCCAGGCGTTGCAGAAGGCCTGCGTCGCGAGGGTGATAACGATCGCCGCTTTATTCGCCAGCCCGTAATACGCAACCTGCACCGGGGTCGCGGCGGCATTCAGGAACATGCGGTTGTTGGCGGAAAGGCTCCAGGCGAAAAGAGAACCCGGGACGAGCGGGAAGCTGTAACGGGCGAGTTTTTTGAACCAGTGCCACGAGAAACGCCATGTCAGCAGATCCCTTGAGATGAAAAGGGCGAGCAGTGCGCCGATGGTGTTGGAAATAATCTGCGCATAATAGTAACCGGAAATGCCGACCTTGCGCACGGCGACGAAAAGAATAATGCAGCCCATATAGATCATCGAGACCGTCAGCGCGATGATGATATACGGGAGCGCCTTATTCTCAAAACGCAGCAGACAGAGCGAATAGGTGTAAATCGCCACAGGAATGAGCGCCGCGAAGGCGAGCTGAATCAGCGAAACGTGATCCGCGTCGCCGAAGAGACTTTGCGAAAACTGCCCGCCGAAGAGGAAGGAACAGAGCATAACCATCAGCCCGCAGAAGCCGAAGAAGAGAAATGTCGTCGAGACCATGATCCTGCGCTCTCCTGAAGCTTCATCCGTTTCATAGAAGAAGCGGTAAAGCCCCGTCATCATGTTGAGACCGATCAACAGGTTGAAGTAGCCGGTCAAGGCGGCGATGACCTCGATGGAGCCGTACTCCAGCGAAGTCAGACAGCGGGTCATCAGCGGGAGCGTAATCAGCCCCGCCGCCTGCGACAGCACGCCGCCGATGCCGTAAATGATGACATTCCGCGCGACGGAAGATTCATGAGAAGTGTTTTCTTTTGACATATCGGATTAATTCTATCATCTCCCCGCGGCGTATTCAGCGGGTCGTGACCGGATTCGCGTATACAGCGGAAAGTCAGATCCTGAAGCCGCCGATATGCAGAGACCCGCTCCCAACCCCTTATCTCCGTCTCCGGTCTCAGGCTGCGGGACGTGTTCTCAGCTCCTGAATCCCAAGTCCTGACCCGTCCCTGTTTTTTCTGGTACAATGTAGTTGTAGAAATGTTTTATTCAGGAGGATCGGTATGCAGATCGTAACAGACAGCGCGGCAGATCTGACCGCTTCACAACGCGAAGGGCTGCCCATCCATTACACAAAACTCCGACTCAGCATCGGCAATGAACCGTTCACGGACAGCACCGAAGCGTTTTACCGGGAGCTGATTTCCCGAGACGAATACCCGTCAACTTCGCAGGTCTCTGCGGGCGAATTTGCGGAGCTTTACCGCGAGCTTGCCAAGACCGACCCGGAGATTCTTTCCATTCATATTTCCTCCGGGCTGAGCGGGACGATCAACTCCGCCCGTGTGGGCGCGGCAATGGTTCCGGAAGCCAATGTACACTTCTGGGACTCCATGACGCTCTCCGCCGCGCTGGGCTGGCAGGTTCAGGCCGCGGCAAAAATGGCGGTCAAGGGATATAAACTTGAGCAAATTCTGGAACGCCTCGGCAAGATCCGCGGCTCCGTTGAGGGCATGTTCACCCTTAAAGAAATGAAGTACCTGGTTCACGGCGGGCGCGTCAGCCATATGAAGGGTTTGATGGCACAGGTGCTGAATATCAAGCCTATCATCGGCGTCAGCAAGGAAAACGGCATGTACACCACCGTTGCCCAGGACATGACGTTTAAGCGGGCGCTTTCCCATCTCGTCGCCATCGATCGGGATCTCTTCGCCGGTCAGGAACCGCTGCGTGTGCAGATGGTACACGGTTACAACCCGGAAGGCGTGGAATTCCTGCAAAAGAAGGCGAAGGAAGAGCTTAACTGCGTCTTTGAGGAGACTGTGGCGGTTGCTCCCGTCCTCGGCGCGCATACCGGGCCGTCTCTGGCCGGCATGATCTGCGGACCGATGTCCCTCTTCAACGATATTCTTTAAATGAACGAACCGCTCTCACGCCAAACAGAGGCTGCCCTGCGCGGGGATTGCCGTATGCCGGCGGAAGCGTTGATCGTTGTCGGCGTATCGGGCGGAAGAGACTCAATCGCGCTGCTTTCATTGCTGCACGAACGCAAACAGCCGCTGATCGCGGCTGTTTTCAATCACCGGCTGCGTCCCGAAGCGGCGGAGGAACAATCGTTTGTCGAATCGTTCTGCCGCGAGCGCGGCATCCGCTGTCTGTCCGGCAGTGCAGATGTCTCCGCGTATGCTGCGGCGCAGGGTCTCGGCATTGAGGCCGCCGCCCGCACGCTGCGCTACGGGTTTCTCTTCAAAGCCGCGGAGGAAAACGGAGCGGCGGCGGTCTGCACGGCGCATCACGCCAACGACCGCGCCGAGACGGTTCTCCTGCACCTCCTGCGCGGAGCCGGCATTGACGGACTCTCCGCCCTGCGCCCGTATTCCCTGCCGAATCCCTTCAGTCAATCCATTCCCCTCATTCGTCCCCTGCTCGGCGTCACCCGTTCGCAAATCGACGCATACATCGCCGGGAAAGGCTTGCCGTTCCGTGAGGATCGTTCCAATGCTGATACAGCGTATACGCGCAACCGCATCCGTGCGGAGCTCATCCCGACACTGGAACGGGATTACAATCCCGCCATCGTGAGCGCACTCTGCCGTCTGGCGGAAAGCGCCGCCGCGGACAGCGAAATCCTCGCGGCGGATACCGAAGCGGCGCGTGTGCGCGTGATGACCGCCGCCCTCCCTGTTACGCTCTCGCGAACGGCGTACATGGCGGAGGCGGAAGGCATCCGTCCGCGCTTACTGCGCCTTGTTCTGCCGCAGGTTGAGGCGGGATTCGCAAACCTTAAAGCTCTGGACGAGATGATCATGTCCGCCCGCGTCAATGAAACACATCCGTGGATGGGCGGTATTCAGGTCGCAATCGAGGGAGACAGGGTTTGTTTCTTAACGAATTCAATGCGGATGCTTAACAATTATCCGCAACTGTCGGACGGGTACGTCCTGCAGATTGCGCGGCATGAGGTGACGAAGGAAGACCTGCCCGCCCGGATCGCATGGGCGAAGGCGGATCCCATGACCGCCTTTCTCGATGCGGATCGGGTGGTCGGGAAGCTCTGCCTGCGAACCGCAGTTCCCGGGGAACGCTTCATGCCCTGCGGCAGTCACGGGCACAGTCAAAAGCTGTCGGATTTCTGGGTCAACCGCAAGCTGCCGAAGCACTGCCGCGCCGAATATCCCGTCCTGGCAGACGATGCCGGGATCCTTTGGCTCCCCGGGTTCATGATCTCGGAACGCGCCGCCCTGCGGGAGGAGACCCGTGCCCTGCTTGAGGTCAGGGCAGTGATCCCGCATGAGGCAGAGCTTTGACATCTGTTGCGCGGCAGGCAGGATACTGCAAAGGCGATCCGTCAATGCCGGGGATGCTTTCCGTCCCTGTGCTTTAATGACAAAAGAGCCCGCTTGGGGCTCTGTTTGTTTGTTCTCCGAATTGAATCGGGTGCTTTCTTTCTATAAAAGTTCGTCCGGACCGCCGGCCTCGTTCGGCTTGCGCTGGCGGTAAACGATTCGTCCGCGGGTCAGGTCATAGGGTGACATTTCAATGCGGACGCGATCCCCCAGCAGGATCCGGATATAGAATTTTCGCATTCTACCGGAAAGATAAGCCAGAACTTCATGACCGTTGTCTAAACGGACACGAAACTGTGTTCCGGGAAGCGCCTCAACAATGGTGCCCACAACACTGATCTTGCTGTCTTCTTCTTTAGCCATCTTTCAGCTCCTAATGGAGGACGCCTGTTCAGTCTGCCGACTACTCAGGACGACCCGTTGAATGTCGGCGTAACCGACGCAGTGTCTTCTTGCGTTCTTCGCGTTTGATTTCGCTCTGGGAGATGAACCAACGCTTGTTGCGGACGGTGCTGAGGATACCGCTCTTGACGATCTTCTTGCGGAAACGCTTCAGCAGCTGATCCTGCGATTCATTTGCTCTTAAAACTACGCTTGTCATGTATTTCACCTCCTCCCACGCGTTAAATCATTCGGTTTTTACACCAAACTATACTATTTTACGCAAAGCCGAGGAATATGTCAATACACTTCGGGCGAAAATGTGAGGGTGCAGCGGTTAAAAATCGCCGATGCGGCGCCAGGCAGCTTCAAGATGCGCACCGAGGGCGGGGGTCAGCCTTTTCGCAACTTGATCCACCGTCCACTCCATGGCATCCGCCCCGCCGATTGCAAAAATGCGCTCGCCGATCTCTCGGGTGCGGATGTGCCGGCAATCCCGGTCGAACTGTCCGCCCGGGCGTTCGGAGAGGAAGTCGTCATGCCGTCCGATGGCGGTCAATTCCGCGAGACAGCCGTTCATCTCTTCATCAGCGGAATGGGGAAAGGGCCTGCGCAGGAATGAGAACAACATCGCGTGCTCCGCCTCTCAATTCCAGACGGCGTTGAAATAGCCGTTCTGAACGTTATTGCCGTACAGGCTCAGCCTGAACTCGGAATCATCGCCGGGGATGACGACTTCGGTTCGTCCGTTGCTGAGGGGAATGGTCTCGGAAATGCCATCGGAGACAACGGTCAGCTCCAACGAGGAGACATTCGTCGATGACTGCACATAGATCGATCGGTCGCTCACGTCCGCGAGCTCACCCACGGTTGAAATGGTTCCCGAAAAAATGTTGAACGCAACCGTCCAGACATCCCCGTTGCGAATCTCGTTATAGCCGATGGATTGATACTGCCGTCCTTCCAGCAACCCGACATTGATCCCGAGCGCGAAGCGCGAGACGATCAGAATCAGGAGGAACAGGACGATCAGGATCACGATCAAGAGAGTTTCCTGTTTTTTCAGCTCTTCTTTACTTTTTGTTTGGTTCATTAAATCCTTTTATACCTTTTGTACCTGCGGGGGCGGCGTCTTCCGTCTCCGCGTATCATACTCCGCCAGGAAGCGATCCATCACCCGAATCAGCACACGGATATCCTCAACGGAGGCGTCGTTGCCGTGATACAGGATGAGGGTGTTTTTCGCCATGTCATGCGTGCCGGTCATAAGATAAACCCCGTAACGCTCGGCATAGGACACCATGCCCGCGGCGGAAAACTCATCCGGCAGGATGACGGCGGTGCTGTTCAGGGCACGCGAATCCGGCGCGCTGAGATAACTGAAGCCTTTCGCGTCAATCCATTGATAAAGCAGGGCGCGGGTCTGCGTCAGGCGATCCGCACGGGCGGCCGGTCCCTCCGTCAGAACGGATTCCATCTGCTCATTCAGGGCGTTCAACAGCGGATAATTCGGCGCGTCCAATGCCGATGGACTTTGACTCACAGCGTACCTGACATAATTAAAGTAACGCCCGTTCATAATGTTGTGAGCGACGACGCGCGTGTGTGCGCGTTCGCTCAGCAATGCCATGCCGAGACCGGGCGGCAGTCCCAGCGCCATTTCCGAACCGCAGAGCAGAATATCCGCCCGATGCTCATAAGATGCGTGGTTGGCGCAGAAGATCTCACCCGAAATGTCCAGCGTGATCAGCGCGTCGGGGCGGATCTGCGCGGAGAGTTCGCACATGCGCTCAAGGGGCAGGCGGGTTCCTGTATAGACATCCGTCGCTGTCAGCATCAGGACATCATATTCCTCGCGCTTCAGGCAAATTTCAAAGGAGTTCAGGTCAATGTCCGCGCCGTACGCCGCATCGAACGCCGTTACATGCGCGCCGCAGTCGTCGGCAATGTCGTACCATTCCTGCGACATGGGACCGGTGACGGCCATGAGAATTTTCCTGTCCGCGAAACACTCCACAGCCATCTGCAGCAACCCCTCACGGGCGCAGTTGAAGAAAGCCGGCTGTTCAAAAGCAGGAAAGAAGAATTCCTGCATCCGCCGGGCGGCTTCCTCCTTTTTCAGCAGCGTACCGACACCCGGCGGCACAACCTGCGCCGCCAGCACATTCGGTGCCGCAGAGGCGGGATTGGGAATAAACCAGCGTGTCATTGAGTTGCTCCCCGTTCAGGCACGAAAAACCCGCGCTTTCGCCGAACCGTTCCGCAGCGCCAATCAGAGAATGAAAGAAAGGGCAACAAGGATCGCAATGAAACAGACCGCCATCACGCCGATTTTCTTAAGATTATGAATGACGTAGGTATAATCCGGGTTGAAAGCCTGCGTCTGCGAAGCGCGGCGTTCCGCGACCGGCAGCGGCTGATTTTTGCTTTGCTGATTCTGTTTTTTTGCCATTGAATTCCTCCCGGCACCGTTACTGCCGCAGCAGCGCGGTGACAACGATGCGCTGTGTGTCGATAAGATAGGGATAGCAGGAGATCAGGGTCAGGGTGCTTTCCTCGGTCTGCCGCATGACATCGACCCGGGTCGGCTCGACGATCTCCGTTCCCGAAACAGTATAAGTATACGCGTTTTTTTCCGTTAAGAGCACAATTTCATCACCCGGCTGTAAGCGGTCAAGCTCTCGGAAGACCTGTCCAAAAATATCATTATGCCCCGAAAGGATGATGTTGCCCGGCTTCCCCGGCTGTCCGCTGGAGGCGTTCAAGCCGACGCCCGACTTCAGGGATTCCCAATCATCGCCCTGCACCACAGGCGCGTCAATGCCGATGGCAGGGATGCCGATGCGGATGATGTACCCGTCCTCACCGGAGGGCGCAGGCGTCTCA
This sequence comes from bacterium, assembly GCA_963618265.1. Taxonomy (GTDB): domain Bacteria; phylum Chloroflexota; class Anaerolineae; order Anaerolineales; family Anaerolineaceae; genus Flexilinea. The sequence continues at coordinate 2,153 of CAVESB010000005.1, read as the reverse complement.
GTGGAGCGGACATTGACCAGTGAACGCAGGTGCTCAGGGATCTCTTCTGCATTGAAATCGGTATTGCCCGCCGCGTCCGGCGCGATATGCCCGCCCGGCAGCACCACCGCGCGGATCATCGGCGTCGGGGTGAGCGTCGGCATGGCGAAGGCTCTTGAGGCTTCTTCGTTCAGGGTGTAAATAACGGAGCCGCCCCGCGCCAGCAGGAAAAAAATCCCGATGACCGCGGCGATCTCAACCACCAGCAGGAGCGCGTCCAGCACGCGGAAGGGCAGTGCCGAGGAACGGCGTTCCGGCTTTTTTGCCCCGTTATTGCGGGCGAAGTCCGCGTTCACAGGTGCGTGCTCAGGGTCAACAACGCGCCCCGAAGCGCGATAAGCGGCGATCCGCGCTTCCCGTCCGCGGATCCGGCGGCGCATGAGCATCTCCCGCAGTTCTTCATCCGTCAGGTGTTCATTCCTCTTCATGCACCGACTCCCTTTTCTGACCAAACACGAAAAAACGGGTGATGAAGAAATTCAGAATCTGCATGACGAGTTCAATGCTCATCTTGATGACAAGCGGAGGCAGCGGGAGCAGCGGACGCAGCCGGGTCAGCAGAAAGTAGTCAAACACAGCGACCACAGCCACCAGCAACACATAACGCGGGAAGGAATCCTGCCGTTTCGAGTCGTGAAAGACAGCCGACTTGAGCATGAAATAGTTGGCAATCAGCGAGACAATACGCGCCGCCGTCAGCGCCCACAGATCCGAGACTTCCGCACGGTTCAGCAGGAAATAGGTCAGGTTATCCACCGCAGCCGAGATCAGCCCCGTTGCGGAGTATTTAATATAGGTAAGGAACCCGTTTGTCTTCATTTCGCTTCGAGATTCACGCGCACTACAAGTCATTCTTACGGATCTGCGCCAATTGTTCCGCCAGCAGGCCCATCATCACCAGCAGCAGTCCCGTGATCACGAACATCAGTGCCGCCGTGCTCAGTCCGCTGCCGCGAACCAGAAACGGGATGGCCCAGAGAACGCCCAAAAGCATCAGCAGCCCGCCGAGCGGCAGAAAGATGCGCATCGGGTTGAAGACCATGACAATGTTGAAAATCTGCAGCAGCGTGTCAACGGCGGTCATGGTGGAAATCGTGCTTTTCCCCGCGATCCGCGGTGAGATCTCAATCGGGCATTGCTCAACGAGGTGCTTCTGCTGTACGAAAATCAGCGTCATGACATCCGAGAACGCCATGCCGCCGGGACAGAGCTTGAGATAACGCTGCGCCAGCGCGGTGTCGTAGAGCTTCATCCCGCTGTTCAGATCGCCGACCGGCAGATCCACCAGCAGACCCGCCACAAAACGGATGAGCTTCTTGCCTGCCGCACGGTACAAACCGCTGCCACCGCCGGCGTCTTTCCCGCGGGAGCCGATCACAAGATCCGCGTCGGTTGCGTCCCGCTTTTCCATCAGCCTCAGGACATCCTGCGGGCGGTGCTGCCCGTCCGCATCCATGGTGACGGCATAGGGCGTCTTCACGAGTTTCAGCCCGCTGATGAGCGCGCCGCCGTAGCCGCGGTTGACCTTGTGATGACAGACCCGCATGAAGCAATGCGAGGCCGCCGCCTCATCCAGCATCGCGCCGGTGCCGTCTTTCGAGCAGTCATCAACCATCACCAGAGCCAGGCCGTTGGCTTCGCAGAAAGCAAGCAGCTCCGGCAGGAATTCCCTGAGTGCGGTTTCTTCGTTGTAGGCGGGGATGACGATGGTAAGTCTGCGTTCCGGCATGAGGGACTCCGATTTCAGGATGATTTCAGGATAATTATAAACGAAACGCCGGGCAGAAACGGCGGAATGTGAAAACAAAAAATCCCGAATCAAATCGGGATCGTTTGTGCCGAGACACGCGGGAATTGCAATATCCTGCACCACTCCTATCATGACCTCATCCACCGCTGACACGCATAATTGACGGATTTCGCAAATCATGCTCCCGAAGAATCAATCCGGCAAACGCTCCGATGATCTCATCGCAAATTGAATCGGTGCGCTGACGCGCGGCGCGGATTGAATGTCTGCCGTTCGTCGGGAGCAATTCCCCGCGCCGGGAAACTGTGCGGAGGGGTTCCGCTCATCGCGGAACCCCTCCAACCCACCCCACGGGACAATCAGC
>CAVESB010000004.1:0-65695 GCA_963618265.1 bacterium | reverse complement strand
TGGCACGGGTCCAGGTCTCATCGGACATTTGCAGGTCGGGGGCGGTAATGTCGTTTGCAATGGTATAACCGTAGATGTAGTCAAAGGCGTTCTCGGGCAGCACAGCGCGGGCGGTCTTGCCGATCACGACAGCAAGTTCACATTCCTGCTCGACCTGCTTTGAAATCCGCGGCAGGATAACGGGTTCATTCATCCCGATAACGGTGTTGTTCGGTTTCACAAATACGGTAGGAAAATCCGAAAGAGCACGGTCAAATTCCCGTGCCTGGTCAAGATAGTTCCACTCACAGCCGACAATTTTTCCCGGCATGATCGGGGGCAGCAACTGTGCCGTATAGACGGGATGAGACGCCTCATGTCGGCGGAATTCGCCGAAAATATCGCCTTCAATCTCACCGATCAGGTCTCCGTACAGCCAGCCGGTTTTGACCGTCGGGTCGCCGCTTTCACGGTAACGGACAATCTGCATAATCAGAACCAATCTTTTTTGATAAAGATCCAGACGGCAAGTGCCTCACAGAGAATGATCACGCCCAAGATAACAATGTGCATCATCGAGCCGTTTTCCACGACGCCCGGCCATTGGATATTCATACCCAGGAATCCGGTGAGCGTGTTCGGGATCTCCAAAATGATCGTGACAGTCGCCAGAATCTTCATAACGATATTCATGTTGTTGTTGATCAAAGAAGCGAAAGAGTCCATCAAGCCGACAAGAATATCATTGTTGATGTTGGTCATATCGATCGCCTGCTTGTTCTCGGTGATAACATCTTCCAGCAGATCCTCATCTTCCTCATACTTTTTAAAGCCGCTGAGGCGGGAGATTCTGATGAAGACCAGTTCATTCTGCTTCAAAGCCTGAGAGATATACAAATAGCTTTTCTGGCATTTAAACAGCTCCAGGAGGGCTGAATTAGTCAGCGAATTGATCAGCTTTTCTTCAAGGTTATCGGTGAGTTGACTGATTTCACGCACGCAGTCAAGGTAACGGGTCGTGAACGCCATCAGCAAGCGCAGCGTAAAACGGTAACGCTTGGTCGTCGAAAGCTTCGCGACCTTGCCCGAGGCAAAGTTTTGCATTACGGTGGTTTCCTGCGAGCAGACGGTGACAATGTATTTGTCGGCAAGAATAATGCCGAGCGGAACGGTACCGTAAGGTATGTCGGAATCCTGACCGTGCTTCGTTGCGACACGAACAATGAGCAGGATTGTGCCATCATCCTCTTCTTCAATACGCGGACGTTCGTCAACATCCAGCGGATAGGTGAGGAAATCCTGCGGAATTCCGAGCGCAGCGACTGTCTCAATTTCCTGTTGCGAAGGGGAGGTCAGATTGATCCATGAATTCGGAACGATTTCGTTCAAACGCAGCAGATCCAGTTCCTGATTCTTATACACTTCCAACATAGCCGCCTCCAACACGCAGAGATTTTTCGATACAAAAACACTCGTATTATACCACAGGAAAAAACCGCAAAATTCCGAACATGAGTTCACAAATTAAGCAATAAGGACAGGGAGATGAACCCTGTCCTTATGAAATCTGCCGAATACGAGCGGTCAGTTCTTCGCACCGCCGAGGTACGCAGCCTTGATGACCGGCGAGGCCAGCAATTCGGAGCCGGTACCCTCAGCGACAATCTTGCCGGTCTCGAGAACGTAACCGCGGTTCGCGACGGACAGCGCCGCTTGGGCGTTCTGCTCTACAAGCAGAATGGTCGCACCGTTGTCGTGCAGGGATTTGATAATCTCAAAAATCTGCTCCACCAGGATCGGTGCAAGCCCCATGGACGGCTCATCGAGCATGATCATCTTCGGGCGGCTCATCAATGCGCGCCCCATGGCGAGCATTTGCTGTTCACCGCCGGAGAGTGTCCCGCTGATCTGACGGCGGCGTTCTTTCAGGCGCGGGAAAAGATCAAAGACTTTTTCCTTCTCTTCGTCAAGGTTGATATCCTTGGCGACGAACGCACCCATCTCAAGGTTCTCTTCCACGGTCATCTTCAGGAAGATGCGGCGCCCTTCGGGGCACATGACCAGCCCGCGTTCCACGATTTTATGCGGCGGAACTTTGCCGAGATTATCACCTCTGAAGAAAATGTTGCCGCTCCGCGGATGCATCAGTCCGGCAATGGTGTTCAGCGTTGTGGATTTTCCTGCGCCGTTTGCACCGATCAGGGTCACGATTTCATTTTTCTCCACATGGAAAGAAACGCCCTTAATCGCGTGGATGCTGCCGTAATAGACATGAATGTTCTCAACTTTCAGGATCGTGCCCATTTTATGCCTCCGTTTTCTTCTTGCCGAGATAGGCTTCGATGACGGCCTCGTTATTCTGGATATCAGCCGGGGTGCCCTTTGCGATAACTTTACCGAAATTCAGCACGCAGATGCTTTCACAGATGTTCATAACGAGATTCATGTCATGCTCAATGAGCAGGATGGCGATTTGGAAGGTATCGCGAATCTTGGTAATATTGGTCATCAGGTCTTCTGTCTCGGACGGGTTCATGCCGGCGGCCGGTTCGTCCAGCAGCAAAACGCACGGATTCGTAGCAAGCGCACGCAGGATCTCCAGACGGCGCTGAGCACCGTAAGGCAGAGAGCCGGAACGGACATCCGCCATTTTCTCCATATTGAAGATATGAAGCAGGCTCATGGCGCGTTCATGCGCTTGGCGTTCCTCGCTGCGGTAGCGGGGCAGGCGCAGGAAGCTTTCGACCAAACCGTATTTGAGGGATTGATCCATCGCGACTTTGATATTCTCTTCGACCGTCAGGTTGGAGAACAGGCGGATATTCTGGAAGGTACGGGCGATCCCGGCCTGATTGACCTGCTCAATCGTCATATTGATGGTGTCCTTCCCCTTCAGCAAGGTCGTGCCGTGAGTCGGGGTATAGACCTTCGTCAACAGGTTGAAGACGGTGGTCTTTCCCGCGCCGTTCGGGCCGATCATGCCGCAGATCTCGGTGGGGCTGAGCGTCAGGTTCAATTCCTCAACTGCCTGCAGACCGCCGAAAGAAATGCCCAAATGTTTACATTCCAGAACCGGCATCTTGCCTACATCACGGGCAGGAATATGGGAATCGGAAGGGATCGTTATCAGTTTACGCTTTTCCATTCTCAGCCTCCTCTTCATCGTCTTTTTTCGCAGTAAGCGAACTGAAGAAGTTCTTCGCGCCCGGGGCGTTCGTCGCGAGCATAATCAGCACCAGGACAATCGCATAAATCAGCATACGATAGGTCGCAAACGCGCGCAGCAATTCCGGCAAAACCGTAAGAATCGTGGCGGAAACAATGGAACCCGTGATGTTGCCCAGCCCGCCGAGCACGACGAACACCAGGATCAGAATTGACTGGTTGAAGTCAAATTTGTTGGCGACGACGGTTGAATAGTTCATGGCGTAGAGCGCACCGGCGGCACCCGCAATCGCGGCGGAGATGATAAACGCGGTCATCTTGTAGCGCGTTACGTTGATGCCGACGGATTCGGCGGCAATGTAATTGTCGCGAATCGCCATAATGGCGCGGCCGTAACGGCTCTCGACAAGATGATAGACGATCAGCAGTGTGATCAGAATCAGGATGAAACCGCCGGTGAAGGTGGAGATTTTCTTGATCTTCCCGATGCCCATTGCACCCTGAATGATCATCATGCCGTCCGGTTCAAGCTTCATGCCCTTATCGGAAAGCAGACGGAGATGAATGCCGTACTTATCAAAACCGAGGTAGAGGTTGTTAATGAGAACCTTGATAATTTCACCGAACGCCAGCGTCACAATGGAGAGGTAGTCTCCCTTCAAACGCAGGACAGGGATGCCGATGATGAAGCCCGCAATGCCGCCGAAAATCGCACCGACGAGCATGCTGACGCCCAGTCGGACGTTGGTATTCACAATTTTATCCGCGAGGATAAAAGAGGCCGTCACGCCGGAGAAGGCGCCGACGCTCATGAAACCCGCGTGACCGAGACTCAGTTCGCCGAGAATGCCGACGGTCAGGTTCAGGGAAATCGCCATCACGATATACGCGGTGATCGGCACAAGCATGCCTTTCATCGTGGAGCTCATCCCGCCGGAAGCGACTAAGCCCTGGCAGATCGCAAAGGCAATCGTCACAAGCGCGAAGGAAATATTCTTTTGGGTAAATTTCTTTTTCATTGCCATGCCTCCATCAAACCTTTTCCGGCATAATCTTGCCGAGCAGACCGGCAGGACGGAACAGCAGGACAACGATCAGCACGGAGAACACGATCGCGTCGGAAAGCTGTGTTGAGATATAAGCTTTCGCCATTGTCTCAATGATTCCCAGCAGCAGACCGCCGACGAAAGCACCGGGGATGGAGCCGATACCGCCAAAGACTGCGGCGGTGAAGGCCTTAATGCCCGGCATGGAACCGGTAGTCGGGGTCAGGTTCGGGTAAGCGGAACAGAGCAGCACACCCGCGATAGCCGCCAGACCGGAGCCGATAGCGAAGGTAATGGAAATCGTGCGGTTGACATCAATGCCCATCAGCTGAGCCGCGCCCTTGTCTTCGGCGCAGGCGCGCATCGCCTTGCCGGTTTTCGTGTTGCCCGTGAACCAGGTCAGGGCGAACATAATGATCAGGCAAAGGGCGACCGTCAGCAGGGTGACATACGAGATCGTCAACCCGCCGAGCGCGATTTTGCCGTTGCCGACCACGGAGGGGAACACCTTCGGGCTGGAAGTCCAGAGCAGCAATGCGCTGTTCTGCAGGAAGTAGCTGACACCGATTGCGGTGATCAATACCGCCAGAGACGGCGCGGAACGCAGCGGTTTATACGCCAGGCGTTCGATCACAATGCCGAGGACGGTGCAGACGATCATCGCGAGAACAATGCCAACAACCGGAGGCAGATGATATCGGGCAATGGCGAAAAAGCAGATATACCCGCCCACCATGATCACATCACCATGGGCGAAGTTCAGCATGTTCGCGATGCCGTAAACCATGGTGTAGCCCAACGCGATAATGGCGTAGATGCTTCCCAGGCTCAGTCCGCTGATCAAAAAAGACAAAAATTGCATAGGCTTTACCTCTTGATTGAAAATTCCGATACTTGCGGTCACGGGAAAACGAAGATGACCGTGTCCGTAAATATCGGAAAAGAGGGGAGAAATCCTGCCCCTCTTTTCCATTGATTACAGCTTACTCAAGACCGACGTAAGCACCGCTCTTAATCACCATGCCCTTCGGGCTCTTGGACACGGCACCGTCCGTGCTCCAGGTCATGTTCTCACCGGTCAAACCGTTGTAGGTCATGGAGGTGAACTCACCGATGAGGAGGTCGTTCAGCTCTTCAGCGCTCATATCGGTCGTGGCGCCGGCGGCTTCAAGAGCCTGAGCAATCGCGTAAATGCAGTCATAAGCGTCAGCGGCGAACTGGTTCGGGATTTCACCGTGCAGTTCCTTGTACTTCGCGACGAAGTTGGCAGTCTTCTCATCAGAGGAGTCAGCGTTGAACGGGGTCAGGAGGATAACGTCTTCGGCGAGGGCAGGATCAAAGCCTTCCATGGTGAGAATGCCATCCATACCGTCGATACCGAACCACTGCGGAGCATAACCTGCGGCAGCAGCCTGAGCAAAGATCAGTGAAGCCGGCTGATAGTAAATCGGGAGGAAGACGAGATCGGCGCCGTTGGACTGGCAGTCAGCGATCTGGACGGAGAAGTCGGTGTCATTGCCATCATTGAAGGTGGTGTCGGACACGATTTCGAGCCCAAGCTCTTCGGCTTTCGCCATGAAGGTGTCATAAACGCCCTTGGAATAGACATCATCATTCTTCCAAATCACACCGATCTTGGTGCCGAGACCGTTCTCAACGATATACTGAGCAGAAGCCGTACCCTGATTCGGGTCAGTGAAGCACATCTGGAAGATGTTGTCCTTGTCTTCAATGACGGCGGTGGAAGAAGCGGACGGGGTCAGGCTGAAAATGCGATCCGCGTAGTTCTCTTCGGCAACTGCTTCACACGGTTTGGAAGTGACGGCGCCGAGGGAAACCTGCATACCCCAGTCCTTCAGCGTGTTGTTGGCGTTGACAGCCTTTTCGGCATCGTGCGTATCGTCTTCATAGCGCAGTTCAATCTGAATGCCGCCCAGGGCGTTGATTTCAGCGACGGCGATTTCAGCACCGTTCTTCGCGGCGTTGCCGTAGATCGCGGCGCCGCCGGTCAGAGGGGCGGTTCCGCCGATTTTGAAAGCGTCCTGCGCGAAAACGGCAGTGAAAGACAGCGCCATCATAGCGACAGCAAGAACAATAACGAACAATTTTTTCATAAGAATAACTCCTTTGAATCTTTACGGCAGCCTGTTTTCCAAGTATGCCGTTTTTGACACATTATCGGAAAGTCCAAAACCAACAGGGGCTTTCTTCTTTCAGCCGTCTTTCCTCATATCCGAAAAAACAGCTCTCCGCAGTCACATCTGTTTGAAGACAGAGGACGGTTGTCCGCACAGCGGGCAGCGTTCGGGAGGCACCTCGCCGCTGTGGACATATCCGCAGACGGTGCAGATCCATTTCGGCAATCCGGCAGTGGGATCTTCCGGGATCGCGAAAGTCTCCAGCAGTTGCGCGATTTGATTGGCAATGCCTTCTGCAACATTCGGGTCAAACTCGCCCATATCCTTGATTTCCATTCCCGTCAATTCGCTGAACTTTCCGAGAATTGCCCGTTCCTCCGGTGTCAGCACAGCGACGCGCAGCTGCCCTTTCATGAAATAAGAATGGAAACTGTAAGGATCCGCCAAGTCTCTCAAACCGCTTGCCACCGACGGAAATTCCTTTTCCGAGAACAGGCCTTCTCCCACCACAATCAGGTGTTTGTAACGGAGCTTGCCCTGCATCCTGCCGATAAAAAGCCTGGTCAGCTGCGCGGTATACGGCCCGCGAAAACCGAAAACAAGGATCAACGCATCATATGCCGATTCGTCTTCCGCTTGAAAGGGGGTATCCACATTAATGCAGAGGCATTTTAATCTTTCCGCGATGGCGGTAGCCAGTTTTTTGGCGCTTCCGTGCTGTGTTTCATAGGTTACTATGCTTCTCATGGTTATCATCCTCCTTTTCAGGTTCAAAAAAAAGGGTTCTGCTGAAGTGCAGAACCCTTTTTAACTCTTACCTTTCAATTTGTTCTGTCTTCAGCCGTTTTGTTGTTCCGAATAATAATAATGACTCCCAAAAGGAGTACGCCAAGTACGATGACAACGGAAACAGCAACAACCCCGCTGAGAGCGGCGGCAGAAGATATTAAAACAGCCATCAGGCACATGATGGCTGTCAGCACACTGACTCGATTCCGTAAGCAGGCGGCGGAGCAAGCGGAATCATTCTGTTCACTGTTGAATGCGTAATTCATTTGATTCTGCATATCCGACCTCCTAAATAGATTTCTTTACGTGAGATGTTTTAGATTATATTGAGAATTCACCTGAAGTCAATGCCAAAATTGAAATTTATGATTAATTATGACACCTTTTTTTTATGACTTTTGTTTTCTCTTTTCTTTATTTTGATACAAGCCCGGTTCGGAGCGTGCAGCGAATTCTCCCGCATCCGTCCCGAAGCATGAAAATGCCCGCAGGACATATCATTCATGCGCTTTACTCGTAAAAGCAGCGGAAATATCGCGCACGGCACTCACAAATTCACGAAAACGCGGTTGACAAGATGCGGGGAAAAGGGCATAATTCTGTTGTTCTAAAGTTCCAAACATACCCTCAAGCGTTTTGAGCGGACGAACAAAAGGTCATAAAAAGGCCTGCCCGTGAAAAACGGTTATGTTGAACCTTTGGAGGAAATAAATGGCAAACATTAAATCACAGAAAAAGCGCAATCTTCAGAATGAAAAACGCAGACTGCGCAACCGCAACGTCCGTGGTATCACCCGCTCTGCGCTGAAGAATGCCCGCCTTGCCATCGAGTCCGGCGATGAAAACGCCGAAGCCATGGTTGCCGCCGCGATCAAAGCTCTTGACAAAGCCGCCCAGAAGGGTGTCATTCACAAGAACAACATCGCCCGCCATAAGAGCCGCTTGATGCACAAGCTGGCTGATGCCCAAAACGCGGAATAATTTTGCCGTTACAGGGCGCCCGTCATGAAAGCGGGCGCTTTTGTTATTCCCGGCGTCTGTAACACCTCCGCGGTCACAGGCGTCTTTTGTTATATAATTCAAATGCACTTTAGACAAAGCAGGAGCAAACACTATGCTTGATATCGCATTTATCCGAGAGAATCCCGAAATTGTAAAGAAATCCATGCGCGACCGTCAGATGAGTGACGAGAGCGTCAGCCGTGTTATCGAACTGGACAAAATCCGCCGTGAACAGCTCGCGGAAGTCGAAGGTCTGAAAGCTCAGCGCAATACCGCGTCCAAGGCGATCGGCGCGACCAAAGATCCCGAAGAGCGCAAGTCCCGCATTGAGGCCATGAAGGCTGTGTCCGACCGCATCACCGAGCTGGACAGGAACAACAAAGAGACCGAAGACGAGCTGAAGAACCTGCTTGCCAATATTCCGAACATCCCCGATGAACTCGTTCCTTACGGCGTCAGCGATGCTGAGAACCGGGTTGTGAAGGTCTGCGGCTCCGAGCTGCAGCATGACTTCGGCGACAAACCGCACTGGGATCTGGGCACCGACCTCGGCATGATTGATTTCGACCGCGGCGTGAAAATCACGGGCACCCGTTTCTATGTGCTGAACGGTCAGCTTGCCCGTCTGCAGCGTGCGATTATCGCCTTCATGCTCGACCTGCACATCAAGCAGGGTTACGAAGAACGCTACACGCCGTTCATGATCAAATCCGACATTCTTTACGGCGCGGGTCAGCTGCCGAAATTCATTGACAACCTTTATCATGATGCCGAGGAAGATTTCTGGATGGTTCCGACCGCTGAAGTTCCGCTCACCGGTCTTTACATGGGCGAAATCGTTGACGAGGCGAAGCTGCCGATGCGCTTCACCGCTTACACGCCGTGCTTCCGCCGTGAGAAGATGAGCGCCGGGCGCGATGTGCGCGGCATCAAGCGCGGGCATCAGTTCGACAAGGTCGAGATGTACTGTTACAGCCTGCCGGAAAAGTCCAAGGAAGAGCACGAACGGATGCTCAACGCCGCCGAGGAAACCTGCAAACAGCTGGGGCTGAACTACCGTGTTGTCATTCAGTGCTCCGGCGATCTCGGCTTCAACGCGCGCATCTGCTACGATATCGAAACCTGGGCTCCGGGCTGCCGGGAATGGCTGGAAGTTTCCTCCGTCTCCAATGACTGGGATTTCCAGGCTCGCCGTGCGCAGATCCGTTACCGTGACAGCGCGACAGGCAAGCCGCGCCTTCTGCATACTCTGAACGGCTCCGGTCTCGGTCTGCCCCGCACGTTGATTTCCATCATGGAAACCTACCAGCAGCCGGACGGTTCAATCCTCGTTCCGGAATGTCTTGCTCCGTGGATGGGCGGCATCACCCGCCTCGAAAAGGCTGATTAACATACGGCAGGCAATCCGCTCCGAATACGGATGCCGCGAAAATAAAACCATGAAGCGGATTCGTCTGACTGCGATCCGCTTCTTTTTGAAAGGATGACCGATGCTTTACCTGAAAGAGAATAAGACGCCCCTCTCAGCGGTCGTGTTTGACCTCGGCAATGTCTTGTTTGACTACAATCCGCGCCGCTTTATGTTTGAACTCGGCATTGATCAAAAGTATTATGACCGTCTGGAGGAGATTTTTCCCAATTCGCCGGAATGGCTTGAGCTGGACAAAGGGATGATCACGGAAGATGAATTCCTCGCCCGTGCGTTGCTAAAAGAACCGATGCTCAAGAAGGAAATCATCACCTACCACAAGCACTGGCCGGAGCACTGCCCCGCCGTCACGCACAATGTCGCGGCTTTTTATGACATCAAAGCCATGGGCGTGAAAACCTACGTCCTCTCCAATTATCAACCGCGTTCCTTTGCCTATGCCGAGGAGCATAATATCTTCCTGCATGATTTCGACGGCGCCGTCATTTCCTGCCGCTGCGGACTGTGCAAGCCGGATCCCGCGATTTACAAGCTGCTGATTGACACCTACGCGCTCGATGCGGCGCACACCGTCTTCTTCGATGACCTGCAGGTCAACATTGACGCGGCTCGTGCTGCGGGTCTGCTTGGGGTGGTGCTGCCTCCCTGCGGACATGTGGCGGACTATCTGATTTTTGAATGAATCGGTCATCGTAAGCGATAACTGAAAAAGCAGCCGATAACGGAATTAAGCTTCTGTTATCGGCTGCAATTGTTTGCTGTCTGTTGACTGCTCCCTTATCCCTGCGCCAGTCCGCGGAAGCTCTCAATGGTCGGGAAGTCATTCTCACGCATGTATTCCTCAATGCCCCGGATGACATGATGCATAAGCATCGGCTCGATGAAATTACCCGCGCCCACCTGCACTGCGGATGCACCGGCGAGAATGTACTCGATCGCGTCTTCGGCGCACATAATGCCGCCGACTCCGATGATCGGGATTTTGACGACGCTGTATGCCTGATAGACTTTGAAGAGGGTCAGCGGCTTGATCGCGGGACCGGAGAGCCCGCCCTGTTTATTGCCGAGGACTGGTTTCTTCGTCTTGGTGCTGATGGCGATTCCCATGTAGGTGTTGGCAATGGTGACGGCATCTGCACCGGCATCTTCGGAAGCCTTGGCAGTGAGGCGGATGTCCGTCACGTTCGGGGAAAGCTTGGCAAAAATCGTGTGTTTCGTCGCTTTCCGCGCGGCACTGACGACTTCGTCCAGGGTCTTCACATCGGAGCTGAGCTGCAGACCGGTGCCGACGTTCGGACAGGAGAGGTTCAGCTCAACCGCGGCGACATCCGGCTGATCGTTCAGGAACTCAAGACATTCGACATAATCCTGCGCGGAGTTGCCGGAGATGGAGACAATGATCGGCGCGCCGAGTTCGCGGTAATGCTCAAGTGATTTATTCTTGATAAAAGCCTCAATCCCGACAGAAGGAATACCGACAGCGTTCAACATGCCGGCCGCAGTTTCACAAATCCGCGGCGCCGGGTTGCCCGCACGTGCGCGGCGGTGGATCGACTTCAGCATAATCGCACCGAGTTCGCTGACGGGGAAGACATCGGCATTGTCCTCAAAATAGTCATACGCGCCGGAAGCGGGCATGACGGGATTCTTCATCCGCAGACTGCCGATTGTAAGCTGAGTGTTGATTTCAGTCATGTTTCACCATCCGTTTCAGAGGGAACACGGGGCCGTCCTTGCAGACGCGGACATAGTGTTCCGTGCCGTCTTCATCCCATGCGGAAACAATACAGCCCTTGCAGGCACCGATACCGCAGGCCATGTGCGCCTCAAGGGAGCAGTAAGCCTCGAAATGATCCGGTTCCAGCATGTCATAAACATCCCGCATCAAGCGTTTTGACCCGCAGACATAAACGGCATCGAAATGCATTTTCTGCACATCATTGAAAAGGAATGCCGTGACGTTCATGTCGTTGCCGACCATGCCGTTGAAGTCGCAGCCGCAGGCGGAGTAGAGGTCGCGGTCAAACAGATATTCTTCTTTCGCGCTGGAAATATAAGCCTGAACCTTAATGTCCATACGTCGGGCTTCCTCAGCCAGAAAACGCATCGGAGCCGCACCCACACCGCGTCCAACAACGGCGATACGCTTCATTTCGGGACGCAGCGGGAAGCCGTTTCCGAGCGGACCGAGCACATCGACTTCCGCACCGGCAGGCAGAGCCGCCATAAGTTCCGTACCCTCACCGACAACTTTATAAAGGATCTCCAATGTACCGTCGGAACGGTGAACGGAGTTGATGCTGAAGGGACGGCGGAAAAACAGCCGGTTTCCGCGCCAGTATTTCAGCATGAGAAACTGACCGGGCCGCGCCTCGGAAGCAATCCCCGGACATGAGAGCAGCATCCGGTGATACCCGGGAGTGATCTCGACGTTACTGATGATTGTTGTGATCTCCTGCATATGTTTTGCCGTTCTTTCTGAATTATCCGCTCCGTTTCGGGATAACGAAAGCGGGGTTGAGCCCCGCTTTGGTTTATCTGTTATCAGAGCAGTACCGTAATTATACTGCCTATTTGATTTCGCCGAGATACGCCGCACGAATGTCGGGATTCGCCATCAGTGACTCAGCCCGATCTTCCATGATAATGTTGCCGTTCTTGAGCACGTATCCGCGATCCGCGGTACGCAGGGCAATTTTCGCGTTCTGCTCAACCAGCAGCACCGTGGTTCCTTCGGTACGGTTGATTTTCTTGATGCTGGCGAAAATGTCTTTCACAATCAGCGGCGCCAAACCGGTGGAAGGCTCATCGAGCATGAGCATCTTCGGCCTGGACATCAGGGCGCGGGCGATCGCGAGCATTTGCTGCTCACCGCCGGAGAGCGTCTTGCCGGACTGGTTGCGGCGTTCTTCCAGACGGGGGAACATCTCGAAAACGAAATTCATCGACTTATTGACGCCTGCCTTGTCCTTACTGCGCAGGTAAGCACCCATTTCAAGGTTCTCAACGACAGTCATATCCGGGAAAATGCGGCGTCCTTCCGGTGAAAGGGAAATGCCTTTGCCGACGATTTTTTCCGCGGCGGTTTTGGTGATGTTCTCATTGTTGAAGATAATCTCGGATCCCTTCTTCTTGGGAACTATCCCGGTGATGGCCTTCAGCGTCGTGGACTTGCCGGCGCCGTTGGCACCGATGATGGTGACGATCTCGCCTTCCCGAACTTCGATATTGATGCCGTGAAGGACTTCAATGTTACCGTAACTTACATAGACGTTCTTGAGCTGCAGCATATTAATCATCATCCTTTCCCAGATAAGCTTCGATGACGTCCGGGTCATTCGCGATTTGCTCCGGCGTGCCGTCGGCGATCTTCTTGCCGAAGTTCAGCACAATGATCTTATCTGAAATGGTCATGACAACATCCATCTTGTGTTCAATCAGAACAACGGTAATGCCGCTCTCGCGGATCTTGGAGATGCGCTGAGAAAGGGAATCGAGGTCGTTGGTGTTCAGACCGGACGCGGGCTCATCGAGGAGAATGACCTTCGGATGAGAGACCATCGCACGGGCGATCTCAAGGTTCTTCTGCATACCGTATGAAAGGCTGCCGGCCTTTTCGTTCGCGAGGTGGTCAAGATCCAGGAACTTCAGCGTTTCCATGACCTGCTCACGGCTTTTCTTCTCTTCGCGGTTGTTGTTCGGCAGACGGAACATCGCGCTGAGCGGGTCGGATTTCGTTTTGGTATGCAGTCCGACGAGAACATTGTCCATAACAGAAAGATCGCGGAAAAGGTTGATATTCTGGAAGGTACGGGTCAAACCGAGATTGGTTCGTTTGTAAGTCGGAACATTGGTAATATCTTTCCCGTCAAAGAAGACCTGTCCCTCTGTCGGGGAATAGAACCCGGCAATGAGGTTGAAAAGCGTGGTTTTCCCCGCGCCGTTCGGGCCGATGATCGCGGTAATGGAACCCTGTTCCGCGGTAAAGCTGACGTTATCCACCGCACGGAGGCCGCTGAAATGGATGCCGATGCCTTTGGTTTCAAGGATTGCAGTCATTATTCAGCCTCCTTTTTCTCAACAGCAGTTTTCGTTTTTCCGACTTTGATGGTTCCGCAGAGAACGCCGTCAATCCATTCAACCGCACCGCCGATCCCTTTCGGGGCAAAGATAATGATCACGACAACCGCCAGACCGTAAATGACCAGGCGGAGGTTGCCGAGGAAGCGCATGAATTCAGGCAGAATGGAAAGCGCGAGACCGCCGATAAAAGCACCGGAAATGGAACCGATGCCGCCGACGACCATCATCGCAAGAACCGCGGAGGATTCGGAGTTCACGAAGGATTCCGGAGAGACAAAGTGGGAGTAGAAGGCATAGAGCGCACCCGCAACGCCGGCAAAGAACGTGGCGGCGGCAAATGCCAATGTCTTGTACTTCGGGACGTTAATGCCCATGGCCTCGGCAGCAATGTCATTCTCACGAATGGCGAGCATGGCGCGGCCGGAGCGCGAATTGATCAGATTGCGGATCAGGATGATGATGAGAACCGTGAAGAAGAGCAGAATATAGTAGAAATTCTGCGGCTGTCGGAAGCGGATGCCGAACCATTCAGGGGACGGAATACTGCTGATACCCTGAGTGCCGCCGGTCACGGAGCGGGCGTTGACGAAAATCTGGTACATGATTTCACCGAAGGCAAGGGACGCCACGGCGAAATACATACCGCGCAGACGCATGGTCGGCAATGCCAGAATCAGCGAGAACAGGGCGGAAACCACACCGGCAAGGAAGATGCAGAGCAGAATCGGCACGCCGAAGCGGGTGCTGAGGATTGCTGCTGTGTACGCCCCGATACCGTAGAAGGCGATGAAGCCGACATTGAAAAGCCCGGTACAGCCGGAGAGGATGTTCAGAGACATGGTCAGAATACCGAAAATCAGCGCGATGTTGACCACACCGAGGTAATAGCGGTTGACGAACTTCGGAAGCAGGATCGCGAGAATCAGCAGGATCCAGATACGGGTTGCCTTGTAGATTTTGTTGAATGTACTCATGGCTTATACCTTTCTGGATTCTTTCTTACCCATCAAGCCGTTCGGCATGAAGATCAGGACCAGGAACAGAACCGCATAAGCGATACTGGACTGATATGCGGAGGACAGTGTCGTCGCGCCGAGCGCCTCAAGGATACCGAGGACGATACCGCCGATCATGGAGCCGGCATCGGAATTGATGCCGCCGAACAAGGCAGCGGCAAAGCCCTTATTGCCCATGGATGTGCCAAGGGTCGGGATCACGAAGAAGACCGGGGCAATCAGCATACCGGCAAGCCCGCCGAGCGCAGAGGCCATGATGAAGGTCAGAGACATGGACTGCTTGACGTTGATGCCCATCAGACGGGCAGCTTCACGATCCTGAGCAGTCGCGCGCATCGCTTTACCGACTGTCGTCTTCTTGAGGAAGATTGAAAGGGCAATGATCAGAGCGAAACCGATCACCATGTTCCAAATGTTCTGGGGAACAATGGTCAGAGCCCCGATTTTTTTTGGGGTGCTGCCAAAGATGGAGGGGAAGGGATAAGGATCCGCGCCGAAGATGTAACGGACAAGGTTGCGGAGGAAAATGCCGATACCGATCGTGGCGATCAAACGGCGCGAGCTGATGGCGTCGATCAACGGGCTGAACGCGGTGCGTTCAATGAGGAAGCCGATAATCATGCAGATCACCAGAGCCAGCGGCAGCGCCAGCCAAATCGGCAGTCCCCATTTGACATGGGTGACGAGAATGGCAAAGGCGCCGATCATCACCATGTCTCCTTGTGCGAAGTTCAAAATACCCCACGCATTGTTGATCAGGACGTAGCCAATGGCGATCAGCCCGTAAAGGGAGCCCATGGCGATACCCTGAATCAATGCCTGAACATAAGTTTCCATAAATTGTTCCTTGTATAAAAGATTCGGTCAGAATATAAAGAAAGGGAAGGAGAAGGTTTTTCCCCATCTCCTTCCCAATACAACAATCAGTGAGCGAAGAATTTATTTAACAAGCGTGTATCCGCCGTCTTCGGTGATGCCGATGATAAGGATATCGCGGTTGGCATCGCCGTTTTCATCCATGGTGATGGTGCCGGTGGCAAGCGGCATATCCTTGACGGACTTGATGCCTTCCATGATCGCGGTGTTGACGAAGTCGCCTTCCTTCTCGTAGGAGTATTTCAGACCTTCGATCATGACACGGGCGGAGTCGTAAGCCATGGCGTTGTTGGAGTCCGGAAGACGGCCGTCATATTTCGCCTGGAACTTCTCGATGAATTCCGCAGCAGCCGGGGCAGCCTTGGAAGCGTCGGCAAAGAAAGTCTGGGTATTGACCAGTCCAACAACAGCGTCGCCGCCGAGTTCGAACAGTTTCGCATTGGTCAGACCGCCGCAGCCCATCAGAGGAGCGTCGATACCGAGTTCGCGGACTTTCTTCGCAACAAGGGCACCCTGCTGATACATGGAGTAGATGACGATCGCGTCAGCGTTGGCATTCTTGATGTTCAGAACCTGAGCGGAGACATCCAGAGCGGACGGCTCAAACGGTTCGTAAGCGACCGGTTCCATGCCGTATTCGTCGGCAAGAACCTGCTTGACGGTTTCGGCGCCGCCGGTACCGTAGTCATCGGACTGGAAGATCACAGCGATTCTCTTGGCACCGAGGTCTTCAACAGCGTAACGGGTGATAGCACCGGCCTGCAGGGCATCGGAAGCCTGCAAACGAGCGATCCACGGATTGCCTTTGTGAGTAATGCTGGTATTGGAACCGATCGGGGTGATGTGCGGAACTTCGGCATCCCAGGAAACTTCCATGGACTGAAGAACGCAGGAGCTGTTGACGGTTCCGATAATGCCGATGACGTTGTCTTCATAGATGAGCTTGTTGACAGCGTTGACAGCGACTTTCGGGGACTGCTCGTCATCTTCAATGAAGAGCTCAATGAGATGACCGTCAATGCCGCCGGCCTCGTTGAATTCATCAACAGCCAGCTGCACGCCCTCAACCATGGTAGCACCTACCATAGCAGAGTCGCCTGACAGAGGACCGTAAACACCGATACGGATGGTATCGTCGGCAGCGCAGACAGTACCGACAACAGCCAGTACACAAACCAGAACTAACAAAGCAATACGTTTCATTATTTGGCTCCTTTATGTTATATTGTGTTTCTTACTGCAACTGTAACGCCTTAGATTATAACAAACAACCTGATTTTTTTATGTAACAAATTACCTGTTTTTTCCATGACAATCATGAGGGGAAATGTCATACATTTAAGACGTATGCGCAACATTATAATAGGCGTAACAACTCTCAAAAGCAGGAAGGAAACGAATGAAGAAATTCAAGGATATCAGTGTTTTGATCATCAACCCGAACAGCAGTCAGGCAATGACCGATGATGTTCAGCGTGTTGCGGAAGCGTACGCCGACGGCGAATTCCGCGTCGATACCGTCTGCACCCCCGGTGCTCCCGAATTCATTGATTATTACATTGATGCAGCGCAGGCCGCTCCCGGGATGCTGCAGCTGATCCGCGACAATTATGATAAGTACGATGCCTTTATTGTTGCCTGCCACTGCGACCCGAACCTGGATCTGCTGAAGGAAGTCTGCGACAAGCCGGTCATCGGCATCGGTGAAGCCTCCATGAAAATGGCCAGCATGCTCGGACACTCCTTCTCCGTGATTTCCACAGGCTCACACTCCATCGCGAACAAGGAAATGCTCATTCACAAGTACGGGCTGGACACTGCCGCCGCATCCGTTCGCGCACCGGAAGCCGATGTCACTTCCTACAACAGCGCGGATCTCTTTCTGAGCGCGGCAAAGACCGCCATTGAGAAAGATGCTGCGGAAGTCCTCGTCCTGGGATGCGCGGGCATGGCAGGGATTGATAAGGCGATCCAAAAAGAATTCAATGTTCCCGTTCTCGACGGCATCATCTGCGCATTGATGCTGGCCGTCGGCATGGTAAAAGCCGGTTACACCACATCCAAGTTCCGCCAATACGCGGGCGCCGGAGCCTGATCAAAGCCTCGAAGCTGTCCGTAGCGGACGGGATACGAAAAAAGACCCTGTTGCCAGGGTCTTTTTTTGTGCTAAACGTTTTGCTTATGCAGCTTTCGCCATCTCGGCGATCTTGCTGAAAGCCTGCGGGTCGCGGACAGCGATGTCTGCCAGCATCTTGCGATTCAGGGCAATGTTCGCTTTCTTGAGACCACCAATCAGGCGGCTGTAGGAAATTCCGTTGAGCCGGGCAGCCGCATTGATTCTCGCGATCCAGAGCTTGCGCATATCGCGCTTGCGTACACGACGATCACGGAATGCGTACCAGAGGCCTTTCAGCATGGTTTCATTGGCGCGGCGGAACAGCTTGCGGCGAGTGAGTTGATACCCCTCTGCCTGTTTCAGTAACTTCTTGTGACGGAGATGCCCTTTCGGACCTCCCTTAACACGTGCCATATATTACTCCTTTACGAACCCTCGGGCGTCGATCATATGATCCGTTGCTTACACCCGACAGCCGTACTAAAAAAGAAAAACCGATTAGTGCTCCATATAGGGAGCGAGACGCTTCACACGGGCGATGGTGCTCTTACCCTCGACCGGGATCATCTCAGACAGAAGCAGCTTTGTGCGATCGGAGGTACGGCGGCGGAAATGGCTCTTACCGCCCTTGGTACGCACAAGCATGCCGGACCCGGTCATGCGAAATCGCTTGGATGTCGCCTTATGGGTCTTCAACTTATATTTTCCAGCTGTCTGTTTGCGTGGCACAACAAAACTCCTTACAACAAAATTAATAGCACTCTAAAAGAATGCTATTTCGTTAGCATGATAAATTATACACGGTTTTTCAAATTTCGGAAGAATTTATAATTATTATTCTTCTTCCTCATCTTCGAAATCGTCGTCTTCTTCATCGTAATCTTCTTCAGCCTCAAGCACGGCCTGCAGCTCCGGATGGGCGGCAAGCTCAGCCTTGACTTTCTCGATCTTCTTGACATCCGGACCGAGGAGCATGCGCATGACGCGGCCTTCCATGGCCGGCGGCTGTTCAATGATCGCGATATCGCGGAGCTCTTCGGCAATCTCTTTCAAGTCCTCAAGAGCGAGTTCCGGATAGGTGATCTCACGGCCGCGGAAACGGATGGTGACGCGAACCTTTTTCTTTTCCATCAGCCAACGGCGGGCGTCACGGGTTTTGAAACTGCGGTGATGCTCGTTCGTCTTCGGGCGGAGACGGATCTCCTTGACTTCAACTTTCGCCTGAGCTTTCTTGGCTTCCTTTTCCTTCTTGGTCCGTTCGTAAAGGAATTTGCCGAAGGAGACAATACGGCATACCGGCGGATTGGCGTTGGGGGATACTTCTACTAAATCCAGGTCACGTTCGCGGGCAATCCGCAACGCTTCTTTGCTGGACATGACTCCCAGGTTATTACCACGGTCGTCAATAACACGAATCTCCGGAATGCGGATCATCTCATTTACGCGAAAATCTTGTGTGCTGATAGCTTTACTCCTTGTGTTTTTCCAAAACCGCGTCATCAAGCGCGGCCGGAATCAGTATAACGGTATCAATATACCATATTTGCGGCTTTTTTGCAAAGGTCAAAATTACAAGGTTATCCACTGACATTCCTCATCATGAATCAACCCCTGTTCACTGCGAGCAGGGGTTGATTGAACTCAAAGCGGTTGTTCGGTCGGATCAGCTGCCGAGGTAAGCTTCGCGCACGCGCGGGTCATTCAGCAATTCTTTACCGGGACCGAACATCGTGATGTTTCCGGTCTCTAAAACGTAGGCGCGGTTGCAGGCACTCAGCGCCATGAACGCATTCTGTTCGTTGAGCAGGATGGTCTTTCCGCGCCTGTTCAGCATCTCGACAACCTCAAAGATTTCATCAACAATCTTCGGAGCCAGACCCATGGAAGGTTCATCCATAACGACAAGGTCGCCGCCGGTGACAATCGCGCGGGCAACGGCAAGCATCTGCTGTTCACCGCCGGAAAGGGTCAGCGCGGGCTGCTTGATACGCTCTTTCAGACGCGGGAAGAGCTGGAAGGCTTCTTCCATTCGTTCGCTGACATCCGCCTTGTCATTCACCGTCAGAGCGGCCATCAGCAGGTTTTCGCGGACGGTCATATTCGTGAAAATGCGGCGGCCTTCCGGAACATGCGTAATGCCCATCTGAACGATCTTGTGAGCGGGGACTTTCGTGATTTCCATCCCCTTGTACTTAATGGAACCGGCGGCGGCCTTTTCAAGGCCGGTGATAGTGCGCAGGGTGGTGGTCTTGCCGGCGCCGTTTGCGCCGATCAGCGCGACGATCTCACCGGGATCGACATGAAAAGTAATGCCCTTGACGGCCTTAATTGCACCGTAGTGAACATGCAGATCCGTTACTTCAAGAATCGGTGTTGTCATGATTTCGCTCCTTCATTGGCATGGCTGCCCAGATAAGCTTCGATGACCTTCGGGTCATTCTGAACAACTTCCGGTGTGCCTTCGCAAATTGTTTCGCCGAAGTCAATGACCTTGATGAACTTCGCGATGGACATGACCATCTTCATATGATGCTCAATGATGAGGATCGCTTTGCCCAGTTCGGTATGAACGCGGTCGATGAGTTCGATGACTTCGTCGATTTCATTCGGGTTCATGCCGGCGGCAGGTTCATCAAGCAGAACGATTTCCGGATCGGTCGCAAGTGCGCGGACGATTTCCAGACGGCGCTGTTCACCATACGGCAGATTGTTCGCGAAGTAATCTTTCTTGTCGGCGAGGTCAAACATATCCAGCAGAGCCATGGACTCCTCGGTGATGCGTTTTTCCTCAGCGGCGTAGTTGCCGGAGCGGGTCAGCATGTTGAAGAAGTTGTAATGAGTCTTGAAGGTATGCGCCATTTTAACGTTATCCAGAACCGTGGAGCCGTTGAAGAGCCGGATATTCTGGAAAGTGCGGGCAAGACCGGCTTCGGCGAACTGATAAGCACGGCAGCCCGTCATGTCTTTTCCGTTCACGTAAATTTTGCCTTCGGTCGGCTGGTAAATGCCCGTCAGCATGTTGAAGACAGTGGTCTTGCCG
This sequence comes from bacterium, assembly GCA_963618265.1. GTDB lineage: Bacteria > Chloroflexota > Anaerolineae > Anaerolineales > Anaerolineaceae > Flexilinea. The sequence goes on along the minus strand of CAVESB010000004.1, from coordinate 45,016 downwards.
GCACCGTTCGGTCCGATGATCGCGGAAATGTCATCCTTGTTCAACTCAATCGAAAAATCATTGACAGCGCGCAGACCGCCGAACTGAATACTGATGTGATCAGCTTTTAAGATACTCATTTCGCAGCCTCCTGAGCTTTCTTATTCTTCTTAAAGAGATCGCCGAGATTGGAGAGCCCGATCAGTTGGATGCCGCCGGTCTTAACCTTCAGGAAGGCAAACTCCTTGCCGCCGAACATACCGGTCGGGCGGAAGAGGATAATGCAGACCAGCAGGGCGCCGTAGATGACCAGACGCCATTCAGCAAGAGCGCGGAGCAGTTCGGGCAGGGCGGTCAGAATGAAACCGCCGAGGAAAGAACCGGAGATAGAACCGACGCCGCCGGCGTACAGATAGACAAGGAAGTCGGTGGACTTGGTGTAAGCGAAGACGTCCGGGTGCAGGTAGCGCATGACGTGAGCGTACAGAGAACCCGCGATACCGGCGACGAAAGCGGAGCAGACGAAAGAGATGATCTTATATTTCGCGACATCAATGCCGATGGTGTCTGCGGCGATTTCATTATCACGGATGGCCATACAGGCACGGCCGTAGGAGGAATCCATGAAGTTGCGGCAGGCGTAAATCACAATCACGACAAAAAGGTATACCCAGAAGAAGTTGCAGAGCTTCGGAATACCGGTCAAGCCGAAAGCTTTCCCGACAATCGGGGTAATGCGGATGATGGAACGGATCACTTCGCCGAAGCCAAGGGTCACAATGGCGAGGTAGTCGCCCTTGAGGCGCAGGGACGGCACACCGATGATGTAGCCGAAGATCCCGGCGGCGATACCGCCCATCAGCGTCGCGAAGAGGAACATCCCGACCTGAGCGGCATCATTCATCTTGCCGACGTTGAAGAGAACCTTTGTGAAGAGCGCGGAGACGTAAGCGCCGACAGCCATGAAGCCCGCGTGCCCCAGTGAAGACTGACCGGTGAAACCGTTGACCAGGTTCAGGGATTCGGTCATGATGACGTTGATGCCGCCGAGCATAAGGATCTGCATGAAGTAGTTGTTCACCAGACCGCATTTATGAGCCACAGCGATCACGATATAAAGCAGCGGGAGAAGGATTACTTCGTTGTTTTTCTTGAGCCAATTCATCTTTTCCCCCATTACACTTTCTCGATCTGCGGTTTACCGAGCAGACCTTCCGGTTTGAAGAGCAGAATCACAACAAGAATGACAAACGAGAAGCCGTAGGCGATCTCGGAATAGACAGAGGAAATGAGGATCTCGGAGATGCCCATAATAAAACCGCCGAGAACCGCGCCGCGAATGTCGCCGATACCGCCCATCACAGCGGCGATGAATGCCTTGTTGCCGAGGGTGGAACCCATGGTAACCTGAAGTACAGGGTAGCTGTTGGAATAGAAAGCACCGGAGACAGCGGCCAGCGCCGCACCGATGAAGAAAGTCGCGGAAATTACGCTGTCAACATTGGAACCCATCAGAGCGGAGGCATCCTTATCGCAGGAAACCGCGCGCATCTGCATACCGATCTTCGTATTCATAATGATGTAATACAGAACCAGCATGATGACAACAGACAGAAGAATTACAATAATACGGGCAAGGCTCAGCTGGACGCCGCCTACCATGAACAGTTTGTCTTTAATCAGCGTCGGAGCTGTGCGCGGATTCGGACCGATAAACGGAAGCGCACGGAACAGGTTCTGTGTAAACAGGGACACACCGATTGCAGCAATCATCGAGGAAATCTTCGGACGGTTGCGCAGCGGTTTGTAGGCAACCCGTTCCACGCCGACACCGATCATACCCGTAATGCCGGCAGAAAGTATCAAAACCAGCAATGCAACAGCCGGTCCGACCAGTTCGCCGCCGAAGCAGAGGCTGACGAGGAAGAACACAGCGTAAGAGCCCATCATCAGGAAATCGCCATGCGCCATATTTATCATGCGGATAATACCGAACACCATGGTATAACCGATTGCCAGCAGCGCATAAATACTTCCCAACTGCAAGCCATAAACGATCAGTTGAATGAATCGTGCCATAGAGGCTTTCCTTTTCTATCTTTTTGGATTGAATTCGGAATACCGCAGCCTGCACGGTATTTTTTATAAACCCTGTCCGGCATATCTGCCGGACAGGGGATGCGACAATGGTTTAATTCGTCCGCAGATTACGGAGCAACAGAGGTGACGTAGACACGTTCACCATTGAGAACCTGGAGGATGACACCGGACTTGATCGGGTTGCGATCCTCATCAAAGGTCACATGACCGGTCGGCAGGTCAATGTCGGTAGCAAGCATGGCATCGCGGACACCGGTACCGTCAATGGTTTCAGCATTCTGAATCGCGTTGATGACAATGCGGCCGGCTTCGTACATCATAGCGGAGCAGAAGGAAGGCAGATAGCCGTTCATTTCCTTGAATTTCTGCACGAAATCCTTAGCGGTTTCAGCATCCGGAGCGAAACCGGTAATGTAATAAGCGCCTTCGATGACATCAAGACCGACAAGACCCGGCAGAGCGTCATAATCCCAGGAGTCGCAGCCCAGGAGTGTGGCTTCAATGCCCATACCGCGGATCTGCTGGAGAATGAGCGGGATGTTGTCGATGTGGCACGGAACGAAGACGACTTCCGGATTCGCGGCCTTGATGTTGATCAGCTGAGCGGAGTAGTCGCGGACATCAGCGCCGGAGAAGGCTTCGGCAGCGACAACTTCACCGCCGAGTTCCTTGAAGGATTCAGCGAAAGCTTCATACAGACCGGTGGAATAAGCGTCGGCATTGTCATAGATCACAGCGGCCTTGGTGTAGCCAAGGTTATCGAACGCGAACTTGGAAGCGACCTTACCCTGGAAAGGATCAATAATGCAAGCGCGGAAAGTGTAATCGCCAACCTGGGTCACAGCGATGTTGGTACCGGTGTTGGAGATCAACGGAATTTCTGCATCTTGAGTAATCGCGGCGGCGGCAATGGCATCGGAGCTGTTATTCGGGCCGAGGATGGCGATGACGTGATCCTGCTCAACGAGTTTCTGGGCGGCGTTGACAGCGATTTCCGGTTTGGCTTCGCAGTCTTCATAGACCCAGTTCACATGGACGTCCTTGCCGTCAATGGTGATGGTATCATTGATTTCGGATCGCAGAACCTTCAGAGCGTCCTGCATGTTCTGCCCGTCAAGAGCCTGCGCACCGGAGATGGCGCCAATCATGCCGATGGTGATTTCATCCGGAATGTCCTTCGCGAACGCGCCGACAAAGGTGCTCATAACAAAACAGACAACCAACAAAATTACTAAAGACTTTTTCATGCTTTTTTCCTTTCTTATATCCTGTTGGGTTGATCGGATATTAATATAATTATACAAATTCTTTTGTGATTTTCCGTCACGGATTGGGGCTCTTCCGTCACATTACATCACCGTATTCTTTTTCCGCACCACCTGTTTATCAACACTATCAGTACCCTGCCAAATGTCATTTTCAGGTCAAAAATACCAAAAAACGGCTGCTCTTGCAGAGCAGCCGCTGATTCCTTAACCTGTCCTTATATTACGGAGCGATTGATGTTACATAGACACGCACACCGTCCCGGAACTGCTTGACGATGCCGAATTTGACAGCGTCGCCGTTGTCGTCAAAGTTCACGCTGCCGGTCGGCAGTGCAAGGCTGCCCGCGGCCTTGATCGCATCCCGGATGCCGGTGCCGTCAATGCTCTTCGTATTGACGAGGGCATTCAGGATGGTATACGCGGCTTCATAAGTCATGGCGGCATTGAAAGAGGGACGAGAACCGTTCAACGCAGCGAACCCGATCGTGAATTCCTTCGCTGATTCCATTTCTGCGGCAAAGCCGGATGTGATGTAGGATCCTTCAAGAACGGAAGCGCCGGTATTCTGAACCATGGAGTCATAATCCCATGAATCCGGACCCAGGACAACGGCATTGGTGCCGGAGTTCTTGATGTATTTCAGGATCCACGGGGCGTTGTCATGATGGACAGGAACGTAAATGAGCTCTGCGCCACAGGAAGCTAAATCGCTGCCGTTCGTCCCGAAGAGGGAAGCATCCTGCCCTTCAAAGGACTCAACGCAGAGAATCCTGCCGCCGAGCGCGGTATAAGCGGATTCAAACGAAGTGTAAAGACCGGAGGAAAAAACGTCAGATTTGTCATAAATCACAGCAGCGGTCATCAGTTTCAGCTGGTCAACAGCGTATTTTGCAGCCACACGCCCCTGAACATCATCGGACATACACATGCGGAAGATGAAGTCGCCGATCCCCGTGATCTCATTGTTGGTGCCGGTGGTCGTAATCAGCGGAATGCCCGCTTCCTGCGCAATCGAGGCTGCGGCAAGGGCTTCACCGCTGTTCTCCGGACCGATAATGGCAATAACGCCGTCGTTCTCAATCATCTTAACGACAGCCTGCGCGGCATTTTGAGAGTCGGAAGCAGTGTCCGCGAAAACCCAGTTGATCGAGACGGACTTGCCGTTGATTTCAATCGTATTGCCTGTTTCAGCACTGACAACCGCGATGGCATCTTTCATGCTCTGTCCGCCGGCAGCCTGCGCGCCGCTGAAAGAGCCGAGAACGCCGATCGAGATCTCATCCGGCACATCTGCGGCGAAAGCGCAGCAGACAGCGAAGAGAGAGACGCAAAGCGCAAGCATCACAACAGAAAGCTTTTTCAAAGAATACCTCCTAAAAAAAACAGGCATGATTTTAATAACTATAACTCATATACGAGGCACAGCGCAATATGGGAGCTGTCATCTTTAACTACCGGAAGAATATCACAAAGAACAGGTAATATTCGTCACGCCGCGCCAACCCGCCCGACGGAATACTCCGCGCATTTAACGGATAAAGTATAATAGAAGCAGCGATTTTTCACAGGAGGCAATCATGATCAATGTACGTGAATTCGGTGACATCAAGGGCATCAAAATCCATGAAATCACCTTGACAAACAATAACGGGATGGCAGTCTCTGCCCTCACCTACGGTACCGATATCCGCAGCGTCATCGTCCCTGACAAGGACGGCAAACCGGTGGATATCTGCCTCGGCTATGACACCATCGAGGAATATGTCAGCAACAACGGATATTTCGGTTCGACCCCGGGACGCTGCGCCAACCGTATCGGCGGCGCCGCCTTTGACCTGGACGGCGTTCATTACGAGCTTACGAAGAACGAGGGACCGAATCACCTTCACGGCGGTGCCCACGGCTGGAACGAAAAGATTTGGAATTATGAGCTGAACGAGGCAGAGAACTCCGTGACCTTCACCACCAAGTCCGCAGACGGCGAACAGGGCTACCCGGGCGAGGTTGAGGCCAAAGCAGTCTATACGCTGAAAGAAGACAACACCTTCACCATCGACTACTTTGCCGTCACCGACAAGCCGACTGTCCTCAACCTGACCAATCACTGGTACTTCAACCTGAACGGTCACGACGCGGGGGACATTCTGGATCATGTTCTGACGATTCATTCAGACAAGACAAACGAGATCCGCGAAGGTCTCATCCCGACCGGCAAGATCCTTGATGTCGAAAAGGGATCCGCGCTGGACTTCACCGCACCGAAGGTCATCCGCAAAGACATCTCTGAAACCGTGAAGCTGATCACCGGCGGCTACGACCACAACTACATTCTCGGCGAACCCGGCATTTTCCGCGAAGCCGCGATCCTCAGCGGGGACAAGTCCGGCATCACCATGACCGCGTCCACCGATCAGGAAGGTATGCAGTTCTACACCGGCAACTCCATTACCAAGCGCAACGGCAAGGGCGGCTGCACTTACACGAAATTCAGTGGCATGTGCTTTGAGCCGCAGCATTACCCGGATGCCATCAACCATCCCAACTTCCCGACCTCGATCTTGCGTCCGGGTGAAACCTACCATCATCATACGGAGTTCCGCTTCACAGCGCAATAAAGCCTGACGGAGAGCAATGGAAAATAATCATACAGAAGAGAAACCCGACATCGAAGTACCGGCTGAAGGGAAGCGGGACGAGGGGAACATTCACCTCTGTGACATTCCCGCACCCGAACCTGAGACACCGCACATACAGACCGGGGAAGAGGATCGCAAAGAGATCATTCTCGGGGCCGCGCTCGGGGTTTTGACGGGCTTGATCATGTTCATCGTCCCGAATCGGTATATCGAGGAGGGGACAAAGCTGTTCCTCTGTATCGTTGTGATCATTCTCAGCAGGCGGCTCATCATGGATAAACTGCATCTGGAGTTCAAGAAGGGTCGTTACGCCATGGCGGGTGCGCTGTTCATTATCCTCATCATCTATATTCTGATGGGGCATCCGGTGAATTAACGCCGAAAACGGGTTTAATCAAAAAAGTCCGGGATTTGATCGTCCCGGACTTTTGCTTTGCCCTGATTATTTTTTGGCGATGTTCTGATAGAAGTTTTCCGGCAGGGTGTATTCTTCTCCGTAAATGTCAACCGGTTTCAGGACATCAATGTCGAGCAGCTCGGTAACGAAGACCTGCATACAGCCCTTGACCTTGGTGCCTTCGATCAAGTGACCGGAGATGGTCGGGTTATCCCAGGCGCCGCCGGCGACGAAGTGCATCGCGACGAAGGTTTCTTCATTGCCGTCACGGCCGGTACGCTGGCCGATCATACCGCCGATCGCGGCAAGCATCACGAGGTTGTCGCACTGGGCTTCGCCTTCATAATGCCAGTTGCTGTAGTCCGTGACATCCGGAACCCAGACATAATAACGGCAGGGCTGGAAGGCGCCCATGAACGTGGCGTGAACCTTACCGAAGCGGATGTTGTTCTTGCGGGCGAACTCTTCGATAGCCTTAACAGGGTCGGCGCCGGTGTTCATACGAACGATGAATTCACGGCCGCGGCGGGCTTCGCAGCTCCAGGCCTCGGTTTCACAAGACGCATCGCGCTGCCATTCGGGCAGATCAGACTGTTTGACTTCCAACATGTTTATACACTCCTTATTGATTATTCAAATTCTTTCTGGATCTTCTCATCCAGGAATTTCTGCGTTTCAACGATATAACCGCCCGGATCAACGTAAAAGACATTGTCCACGAACGGGGTATGGTTCGGTCCGCTGTACACCTTGACGCCTTTGGAGGTCAGGTATTCATACCATTCCATGACATCATCAACGATGATGGTGAGCATACAGGCATTCTTCGGCTGAGCTTTCAGCGTACCGTGAGCGGAGTCGACGATACCGAAAAAGGTTTTGCCCTGACGGTACAGTTTGCAGCCGCCCTGATCCTGGACAACTTCCAGATGAAAGATGTTTTCATAGAAGTCAACCGCTTCATCGTAGTTGTCATAGTAGAAGAAAGTGATATTGGAATACTGCTTCATTACTTTTTCTTAGCCTCAATCAGCGCATCAACTGCACAGACGCCCTTGCCCTTCGGCAGAACCATCAGCGGGTTGATGTCAAGCGCGGACATTTCATCCGCGAAGTCGGACGCGAGGAAGGAAAGGTTCACGAGCGCATCGGCAAGCGCGTCAATGTCGGTTTCCGGATTACCGCGGAAGCCCTTGAGCATCTTGTAAATGCGGGTGCTCCTGATCATTCCCAAAGCGTCGTCTTTGTTCAACGGAGCCAAACCAAGGACGGAATCCTTCATCAACTCAACCAGAATACCGCCGGCGCCGAAGACAATGACGGGGCCGAAGGAGTGATCCTGAATCACACCGAGCAGGACTTCCACAGCGGTGCTCGGGATCATTTCCTGGATGATCACGCCCTCAAGGCGAGCCTTCGGATCGTAGGCCGCGGCATTCTTCATGATTTCATCGAAAGCGGCAACAGCTTCGGCATCGCTCTTCAAACCGACTTTCACGCCGCCGCATTCAGTCTTGTGTTTGATATCGGGGGAGAGGATCTTCATGACGACAGGGTAGCCGATTTCATTACAGAGCTTCACGGCTTCCTCGGCGGTCGCGGCAGTCTTTTCCAGCGGACCGCGAATACCGTAAGCGGCAAGCAGCTCGCGGCTTTCTGTCTCCGTCAGCGGACGGTCAAGGGAAGCGAAGCGGGCTTTCCATTCAGCGCGGACAGCATCGGAAACCGGGTTGACAGCCTCAACACGTGCCGGTTGATTCACGAATTTTGTGAACTCTTCCAGCTGCTGCAGTGCGAACATGGCTTCCTGCGTACCCTGCAGATACGGCACGCCGTTCTCACGCAGATAGTTCTCGACGCTCGGGTCAAAGGAACCGGAAACGTTGGAGAACATGAAGATTCCTTTGTCGGTTTCTTTCTTCACTTTCACGGCGGCTTCGGCAATGCGAGTGGACATTTCGATTTCACGTTCAGCCGCACCGAGCGGGGTATCGCGGGAAATGCCGATCAAGCCGAGGTTATCCTGTTTGGACATGACATTGATGCAGCCCGGCAGCATTTTCTCAAGATCGCCGTTGCCCCAGGCATCCAGCGGGTTGGTCGGATTGCAGAAGTCCGGCAGAACGGTCATCAGTTCGGCAGTGGCTTCATCGGAGAACTTGGGGAAATTCAACCCCATCCCGTTGGAAATATCGCCGATAAGACCAATCTGCCCGCCGGAAAGGCTGAGCAGACCGATGCCGTCGCTCTTCGGGAGCGGGCAGGAGGAGAAAAGTTCAGCAGTCTCAAGCAGTTCGTCCAGGGAGTTCACGCGGATGACGCCTTCACGTTTCAAAACAGCGCTCAGAACATTATCGGAACCGGCAAGCGAACCGGTGTGCGCCTGAACAGCGCGCTGAGCGGCTTCGGAACGGCCGACTTTCAGCATGATGACCGGTTTATGCGCGGCGCGGGCGGCGCGGCAGGCGGCAATGAACTTTTCGGTATCTTTGATGCCTTCAACGAAAGTGCAGATGACCTTGGTGCCGGGATCGTCGGCCATGAAGCCGATGAAGTCGGAAGTTTCGAGAACGGCCTGGTTGCCCGCAGAAATCAGATAGCGGAAACCGCAGCGGGCGGAGTTCAGCAGCCCCATGAGGATCGCGCCGGACTGCATGACAACGGAGATGTTGCCGGCTTTGGCCTTGTCCGGGATGGCGACGGAATAGGTAGCGGAATGACTCGGAAGGTTCACCACGCCGATACAGTTCGGACCGAGGACAAGCTGATTATTCTCTTTGGCAAACGCAGTAATTTCTTCCTGCATCGCCTTGCCTTCGGCGCCTGATTCGGAAAAACCGGCGGCCAATACCCAGGCGGCGGGGATATTGAGGGTCTTCATCGTTTTGAGTGTCGGGAGGACATTCTTCGCGGCGATCAGGATGGCAACCATGTCAATCGGTTTGCCGACTTCTTCAAGGGACTTATAGCATTTGTGTCCGAGAACGGTTTCGCTCTTCGGGTTGATCGGATAGATTTCACCCTGATAACCGACTTTTTCAAGGTTCTCCATGACCAGACGGCCGGCACTGCCGTGACGTTCGGATGCGCCGAGCACAGCAATGCTTTTCGGTTCAAGAAGCGGGGTCAAATCTTTGAATTGAGAGGTCATTCTTTTTCTTTTTCCTTTTAATGAGATACAATGAGGGCCGTTTGCCGGTCCTCATTGTCAGTGTCCATCTTATTTCTTGATGAGTTTGAATAAGCCCGGAACATCTCTGCGGATTTCTTCCGGAGTCATCGCCGGGAACGGCATTCTCAGGAAGCGATCGCCGTCCTTCGGGTTCAGGTAATAACCGCGGCCGTCCGTGATCTTGTATCCGGCAGCGGCGGCGGCGGGCAGAAGCTCTTCCATGCTGTTGCCTTCGGGGAGGGTCACACCGATGAAGTAACCGCCTTCCGGCTTCGGATAAACGGCATCGGGCAGATTCTCCTGAATCACCTCAAGCATGGCCTGCAGGCGCGGGCGGTAGAGGTTGCGCAACTTCTCAAGGTTCGGCTCGTATTTGCCTTCCTTCATGTATTGGTAAACCATACCCTGCGTCGGGGTGACGGTACCGATATAGGTATCGACTTCCCAGGCGGTCAGACGCTGAATGACTTCTTTCGGACCGTAAGCGTAGCCCATGCGCAGACCCGGTGCCAGCGTTTTGGAGAAGGAGGAGGTGGTCAGCACATGTTCCGGAGCGAAGGACGAGATGGAGGGCAGAGATTCACCGAAGTAGCGCAGTTCGCGGTAAGGAGCGTCCTCAAGAACGAGGAAGTCATATTCACGTGCCCATTTGGCGATCTGTTCGCGCTTGGCGGCACTTGTGGTGATGCCCATCGGGTTCTGGAAGTCGGCGATGATGTAGAGCAGATCCGGGCGGTTCTTCTTCAGCGCATCTTCAAAAGCATTGAGGTCAACGCCATCGGTTTCAACCGGAATGCCAACCACATTCGCGCCGCAGCGCAGAGCCAGCGTATTGGCACGGTCATAGGAAGGGGATTCAATAAAGATCGTACCGCCCTTTTTCACCTCGGTCATGGTCGCGAAGTGCAGCAGTTCAAGGGAGCTGTTGCCGAGGATGACCTGAGAAGGATCAACATTGTGCTTCTTGGCAAGCAGCTCAAGGAGCGGAGGATAACCGGGCGCGTGCAGGTACTGCAATACGCGCTTACCGTCTTCGCGAAGGTTCGCGTTGCCGGCTTCAATCAGCTCGTCGATCGGGAAAACGTCGAGCGGAGGAACACCACGGGTAATATTGATCATAGAGAATCCCTTTCCAAGATTTTGTAAAAACTATTTGATTTCCTTCTTCGGAGGATAGGAGAAGCGGCCGACCTTGCTGTGATGCAGACCCAGGTCAACAATGGCTTCCGTCACCTTCAGCGCAACAGAACTCGGATCCAGGACGACAACGCCCAGCTCCTTCTCAATATCTTCGGCATAACCGGCAAGACCGGCACAGCCGAGAATAATCACTTCAGCGCCGTCTTTTTCAACAGCGACGCGAGCCTTTTCAATGATGCGGGCCTTCGCCTTCGCGGCATCGGCATCCATCTCGGTGACGCTCATCTCAAGCGCCGGGGAGGAAGCGTAGAAGTCCAGCACACCGCGCTCACGGCAATGGCAGTCGCGGGTCGGGACGCGGCGCTTCATGCCGGTCATGATGGAGAACTTGTGACCGAGCATAGCGGCCATATGCAGGGTGGACTCTTCGATACCGATAACCGGAATGTCGGAGATTTCCTTCGCGGCATCCAGACCGGGGTCGGAGAAACAGGCAAGGATCACGGCATCGTAACCTTCTTCATTCGCACGCTTGACCAGCGGCAGAATGTTGTAAGCGGCGAGTGCTTCGTCATAAGCGGATTCGATAGAGATCGGACCGTGTTCCGGGCAGACAACAGTCAGCTCGGTGTCGGCGCGCTTGATCTTCATCAGCGCTTCTTCAACATGCTTCGTTACATGTTCGGATGAATTCGGGTTGATGACAAAAATACGCATTATCTGTTCTCCTGCATCCAATTGCGGCCGGCACGGAAAGCGGCAATGTTCATGTCAATGAACTTCGGCTTTACACGTTCGCGGAGGGTGTTTTCCCAAATGTCGGCGGAAATATCATCGAACAGGCCGGAGATGGCGCCGATGAGAACGACGTTCAGACACTGGGACTTGCCGATTTCGAGCGCCATATCAATGCCCGGAACCATGTAGACGTTCCCGGCGCACTTGTGCAGCGCGGTGTTGATTTCTTCATCGGACGGGTAAACAGCTTCACCGGCGGAAACAGAAACAGGGAAAATCTTCTGTTTGTTGACCAGAATGGTGCCGGTGGATTTCACCTGACCGAGGTGGCGCATGGCTTCGAGTTCTTCAAAGGCAAGGAGGTAATCAACACGGCCTTCGGGAACGATCGGAGAATAAACGGGCTGACCCCAGCGGACATGACCGAGGACGGCACCGCCGCGGACGGACAGACCGAGAAGGTCGGATTTTTTTACATCAAAACCTGCGGCGAAACCGGCAGCCGCCATGATTTCGCTGGCCAGAACGGTACCCTGGCCGCCAACACCGGTGATGAGGAAGTTAATAGTTTCCATGAGTTAGTTCGTTCCTTTCAATTAGTCAGCTTTGGGGCCAATCGCATGGCGCGGGCAGACCTGTTCGCACATTGTGCAGCCTACGCAGAGAACCGGGTCGACAGAAGACTTTCTGAAACCGGTCTTTTCATCGACTTCGTTGGTACGGGCAATCGCAGAGCAGCCGAGCTTGAAGCAGGTACCGCAGCCGTTGCACTTCGTCGCATCAACAACCGGAGCCGGCTTGTTCTTGCGGGCGATCTGATAGCACGGTCCCTGAACGATGACGAAAGAGAGACCTTCGCGATCCAGAGCTTCGCGGATGGTCTTGTCAACAGCCTTCACGTCAAAGGCATTGACTTTGACAACATCCTCAACACCCATGGAACGGACGAAAGCTTCCATATCAATACCCTTGACGGGTTTGCCCATGAGCGTCATCGGGACGCCCGGATGATCCTGGCGGCCGGTCATTGCGGTGGTGCTGTTGTCGAGCACCATCAGGGTAATGTTGGAACCGTTGTGAACCATGTTCAGCAGCGGGGTGACGCCGTTGTGGTAGAAAGTGGAGTCGCCGACGATACCGATGATCTTCTGACCGGTCTTGAGCTGATCGGCGATTTCAAAACCGTGAGCAACGCCGAAACCGGCACCCATGGAACCCATGAAGTCAGTCGCGTGGAACGGAGCAAGCGCGCCGAGGTTGTAGCAGCCGATATCGGAAACAATGATAAGATCCTTCATCTTCGCAAGGTTGAAGAAGGTAGAGCGATGCGGGCAGCCCGGGCAGAGGCACGGAGAACGCTGCGGCAGGTTCTGCGGCCGGACGTCGCGCTGTTCGGCAACCTTGGAGGGGTCAAGCAGACCGGCCTTGGCGCAGGCGCGTTCGATATCACCGGTGAGCAGTTCGCCGTAGCGTGAGAAGATTTCCTTGCCGATGCAGTTGATGCCCATGGCCTTGACCTGCTGTTCGATGAAAGGATCAAGCTCTTCGATAACGAGAACCTGATCAACACCGGCAGCCATTTCACGGATCAGACCTTCCGGAAGAGGATAGGTCATGCCGAGTTTCAGGAAAGTGGCATCCGGGAAGATTTCGCGGGCGTAATGATAGACAGGACCGGAGGCAATGATACCGAGCTTGCGGTCGCCCCATTCAAGGCGGTTGATGGAGATCTTATTGGATTCTTCAACGAGGTCAATCAGGCGCTGCTCAATCATCGGGCGCTTCAGTTTTGCCCAAGCGGCGGACATGACGTATTTCGGCTGATTGCGAACCCACTTTTCGGGCAGCTTTTCGTCATCCCAATTGCGCTCACCGAGTTCGACCGGGGAGGCGGAATGAGCTACGCGCATACAGGTTCTGTAGAGGACAGGGACATCCCACTTCTCGGAGAGTTCGAGGGCGATCTTGACAAAGTCTTTGGCTTCCTGGCTGTCAGCAGGCTCGAACAGCGGCATTTTGGCGAAAGGAGCATAATGACGGTTGTCCTGTTCGTTCTGGGAGCTGAACATGCCGGCATCATCCGCAACGAGGATGATCAAGCCGGCGCGGGCGCCGGTGTACGCAGAGAAGAAAAACGCGTCGGCGGCAACGTTCATGCCAACCTGTTTCATGGTCGTGATGGCACGGCGGCCGGCGAATGCGGCGCCGATGGCGGCTTCCGTAGCGGTCTTTTCGTTGGTGCCCCACTCGGAATAGATCACATCCTTATACTGAACCATGTTTTCCAGAATCTCGGAACTCGGGGTGCCGGGATAACCGGTGGCGACTTTCACGCCGGCTTCGTAGCAGCCACGAGCCAGGGCTTCATTACCAGTCATTAATCTTTTCATTTAGGTTCCTCTTCTCCTAATTTTGAAAATAAACAGGATCAAGCACAGGTTGACCGATCCCACTGAAATGCTAATTAAACCTATTATCTACCAAATTGTTTTCTTGATAAGTACATTTCGCATTAAGCTCAGAAAGCAATATGTCATATTATTTTTATTACATTCGTCAGTCTTTTTTCGCTGTTCACGAGGCGATTGTTGGACAAACGAACCGTATGGCTGTTATATTTGTCATAATGTCATATGACCGTTTCACGCTGCGGCTGTTACACATTTTTGCTGTGTAAAACCCGTATTTCACAAAACAGCCGGCGGGTGAACCCCGCCGGCTGTAATGCCTTTGCTTACTGCTGCCCGGCGAAATGGCAGGCGGCAAAATGACCGGGTTTGTACTCTTTGAATTCCGGACGCTCTTTCGCGCAGATATCTTTTGCGAATCGGCAGCGTGTGCGGAAACGGCAGCCGGAGGGCGGGTTGATCGGCGAGGGAACATCGCCTTCAAGAATGATGCGCTGACGGGATTCTTCCACGAAGGGATCCGGATACGGCACGGCGGAAAGCAGTGCCTGGGTATAGGGATGCAGCGGCTCGTCATACAGCTCATTGCGCTCGGCAAGCTCAACGATCACGCCGAGGTACATCACGCCGATGCGGTTGGAGATGTGGCGCACCATGGAAAGGTCATGCGCAATGAAGAGATAGGTCAGTCCCATCTGAGACTGAAGATCCTCAAGCAGGTTGACAACCTGCGCCTGCACGGAGACATCCAGCGCGGAGATCGGCTCATCGCAGACGATCATCTTCGGCTGCAGTGCCAGAGCGCGGGCAATGCCGATACGCTGACGCTGACCGCCGGAGAACTCGTGCGGGAAGCGGTTGATGAAGGCAGGATTCAGCCCGACGAGCTCCATCAGCTCCTTGACCCGCTGTGTACGCGCCTCACCGCTGTTGATTTTGTGGATGCGCATGGGTTCACCAATCAGCTGCGCAACGGACATACGCGGGTCAAGGCTTGCGTAAGGATCCTGGAAGATGATCTGCAAATCCTTGCGAATCGCCCGCAGGTCATTCCCTGTGAGCTGTGTCAAATCCTGTCCGTTGAAGAGCACTTTGCCGGAGGTTGCACGCTGCAGCTGCAGAATGGTGCGTCCCGTTGTGGACTTGCCGCAGCCGGACTCGCCGACAAGTCCCAAAGTCTCACCTTTATAAATGTCAAAGGTCAAGCCGTCCACAGCGTGGACATTCCCCACGGTACGTGAGAAAATGATGCCGTCTTTGATGGGAAAATACTTTTTCAGATCCTGAACGCTCAGAAGAACTTCTTTATTTTCCATATGCGATCAACGCTCCTTTCCGGTTTCGGGATCAATCCAGCAGGCGCAGAGATGACCGTTGTCATCAATCGGCTGCAGGGACGGACGTTGGTTCTTACACTTTTCCACGGCGAATTTGCAGCGGTTGACGAAGGGACAGTAATCCGGCTCGGTCATCAGCACGGGCGGAATCCCGTCAATGGAGGTCAGGCGGTAATAAGACTTCTCGTTCATGCGGGGCAGGGAACCCAGCAGCCCGATCGTGTACGGATGCCGCGGATTGCTGTAAAGGCTCTTCACGGGCGCCGTCTCGATGATCAAACCGCCGTACATCACGTTGATGCGATCCGCAAGACCGGCGATAAGTCCGAGGTCATGCGTAATCCAAATGATGGACATGCCGATCTCGTCACGCAGCTTCTTCACCAGCTCGACGATCTGCGCCTGAATCGTAACGTCCAGTGCGGTTGTCGGCTCATCGGCGATCAGGATTTTCGGCTCGCTGATGAGAGCCATGGCGATCATGGCGCGCTGGCGCATACCGCCGGAGAACTCATGCGGGTAGCTCTTAAGACGTTGTTTGGCGTGCGGAATGCCCACCAGCTCAAGATACTTCTGTGCTCGTTCAAGGGCTTCCTTCTTTGAGGCTTTATGATGCATCAGATAGGTCTCGGCGACCTGGTCGCCGATAGTCATCACGGGGTTGAAGAAGGTCATCGGATCCTGAAAAACGACGGAAATGTCGTTGCCGCGGATGCGGCGGAGTTCTTCTTCTTTCAATTTCAGCAGATCCTGACCGTTGTACATGACCTCACCGGCAACGATTTTCCCCGGCGGGCAGTCAATCAGGCGCAGCATGGACATGATCGAGACGCTCTTGCCGCAGCCGGATTCGCCCACAACGCCGAGCGTCTCCCGTTCATCCAGCGAGAAGGAAACACCGTTCACGGCGTGAACAATGCCGTCCTTGGTTTTGAACTCGGTTTTCAGATTATTGACTTCAAGAATTTTTGTCATCACAAAAGTCCTTTCGGTGTACGGGAAGGACAGCAGTCCCCCGATGTATTGCGCTTATCCAGCGCGACGCGCATATCGGCGAAAGCCTTCTGCAGTCTCTCAAACGAGGTGCCGAAATTCATACGGATGTAATTCCCGCAGCCGTCTCCGAAAGTGCTGCCTTCGTTGAACACGATATGGGCGTTGTCATAGAAGAACCTGTACGGGGAGCAGCCGAGGTTCAGCCCTTCGCAGTTGATCCAGGCGAGGTAGGTACCTTCCGGTTTATACATGCTCATCCCGTCAATGGACGCGACTTCATCGGCAACATAATCGCGGTTCTCTTCCAGATAAGTCATGACATCAGCCAGCCACCGGTCCCCGTAACGGTAAGCCGCGTCCAGGGCGGTCAGTCCCAACACGTTGAGACTGTCAACCAGTCCCGCGCCGCCGCGGTCGAACGCACCGCGCAGCACCGGGTTGGGAATGACAGCGTAGGAGCATTTCAGCCCGGCGATATTATAGGTTTTGCTTGCCGCAGTGAATGTCGCGGTGATGTTCTCGACTTCTTTATCCAGCGAAGCAATCGGAATATGATGATGTCCGCTGAAAATCATATCCTGATGAATCTCGTCGGAGAGAATCCAGAGGTGATGACGCAGGCAGATTTCCGCGATCTTTTCCAACTCTTCACGGGTAAACACGCGCCCCGTCGGGTTCTGCGGATTGCTGAAAAGGAAGAACTTCGTCCGCGGGGTGATCGACTTCTCAAAAAGGTCGAAGTCGATCTCATAACGCCCGCTCGCGTCCTTCACCAACGGGGAAGAAGTCATCGGCAGATGACGGAATCCCGGCGTTTCCAGAATAGGAGGATAATTCGGGGTTTGCAGGACGATCCCGTCATCGGACTCCGCCAGACCGTCAAGGACCTGATTGAAGCCCATAATGACTCCCGCGGACCAGCGGATGCTGTCCTCGGAAATCTGCCAATTATACTTCTTCCCCATGTGATCGCAAATCAACGCGTGCAGTTCAGGGAGCGGTCTGCCGTAACCGAAGACATTATGCTCGACACGCCTGCTCAAGGCATCACGCACTTCGAGCGGTGACATACAGTCCATATCTGCGATACTCAGCGGCAGATATCCTTCGGGGATGCGGTGCCATTTATTGCTTTCGGCGTTATGGCGTCGATCCGGGCAGTTCTCGAAGAACGGATTGCGTGAATGTTTACGCGTTTCAGTCATGAGATTTCTCGGAAACGGCAACGCGGAAACCGTCGCCGCGCCAGAAGCCGATCGGCTCCAAGTGACCGCGATAGGAAGCCGTCGCGTGATCCGCGGTACTGCCGAATGAACCGCCGCGCATTACACGGCGAACATCGTCGGCGGCATGGCGGCTGTTTTCACGACCGTCTTCCGCGTTGTACGGATACGGGAAAGCCGGATGCTTCGGGTCATTGCCCCAGTTCGTAGTGTTCCACTCCCAAACCATGCCGATCATGTCGCGTATACCGAAGTCGCTGACATTGCCGGGGAACAGACCGACCGGGCAGGTGTCATTGAGCCCGAGTTCGGCGGTGTTGGCGGCATCATCAACCCATTCATTGCCCCAGGGGAAGATCATCTTTCCCGGTTCGGAGATGCGTTTGCCGCGTGCGGCGTATTCCCATTCGGCTTCTGTCGGCAGGCGGACAAATTCATTTTCGGCAATACGCCCGGCTTTACGCCATTTTTCGGTCAGCCAATCGCAGAATTTGACGGCTTCGTACCAGGTCAGGTTGATGGCGGGATAGCTGCGGCGTTCAATGTTATCGCCCTCGTTGGAAAGCCAGGGTGCAGCGGTCTCGGCGATGAATTCGGCATAGCGGGCGTTCGTGACGGGATACTCGCTGAGCTTGAAGGCATCGACGTGGATCTTCTCAACAGGTTGGTTATTCGCGATCAGGTAATCGCCCATCGTGAACTCACCCGCCGGGATCTCAACCAGCGCGTCAAGTTCGCGGTCATCACCGAGCCAGGAAAGGCGCTTGCCGGCCTCAATGCGGTCATAGACAGAGAGCCATGCATTGCAGACAATGGCTTTCATCCATTTTTTCAGCCCGGCAATATACGCGCTGTTGTTCTCAACGCGCTCACGGATTCCGAAGGCAAGTTCAGCGGAGAAGAGTGCCTTCAGCGCGTTTTCCTCATTCGGTTCGCTATCCGGGCAGAGAGAAATAATATGCTCAATGTACGGCTCCGGATCGTTCTCGTTGATGATGAGCTTCAGCATATTGAGAGCCGACCAGCTTTCATAATGCAGGTTGTCAATGAGCACGCCGAAGTTTTCGCTGAAATTGTTGTTCAGGCAGTAGCGGCAGGCGAGATACTTGATCAGGCTGTCACAGTGACTGAACGCCCGAATCATGGAGGCAATATGAGCCATGTTCACATCGCCGACCAGCAGATCAAAAGCTGCCTTTTCGGCATACGCGGCATCAACGCGGCAGATGGACTTGAAGTAGTCGGACGGGGTTTCCGCCGTTCTGCCGTTCTGCATCCACAGGATATAATCCTGGGTCTTGCAGAGGACGCTCTGCAATGCTTCAGGGATCGCAATACCGGTCTGTCCGCAGTTCTCGGCGATCTGCTTCTTTTGCGGATTGATCAGAGAATTGATGGTGTAATTCGTAAAGCCCTGCAGACGCGGGCGCAAACGGTTGATCACATTGGCTTCGCACGCGGCGGCGATATACACATCCGGGTTCGCGGCGATGACTTCATCAAGCTCGTTTTTGATGGACTGCCAGCCGTTGGCGGTAGCGTATTCAACGCCGTCCAGCAAAATCAGCTGTGCGTCGCGAATTTCTGCGGGAAGGTTGCCTTCGGGATATTCGGCGAGATTAACCCAGATCGTGTCCAAGACACCGGCTGTCCATTCCTGCGCTTCGGGAGCTTTGCAGGAATTCGTGCGGCTGACGGGTTCGGTCAGTTTGGCAAGGGTATATTTCATATCGCCGCACTGTTCGCCAGCCATGCAGAGGGCGAGCATCTTCAGGAAGGTGCTCTTCCCCATCCCCTTTTCACCGAGGAACATGGCGCGCTTGCTGCGCCCGAGCGCCTCAACGGCGCTGAAATATTCCGCTTCACGGTCGACGGTGTCGGTCTTTTTGGCCTTACGCAGACCGTTGATCTCAGCATCTTCCCTGGTGTAAGTCACCAAAAGCGGAATATAACCCGACGCGGTATCGGCTTCAAATTCTTTCTTGATATTTTCAAAAGCGCTGTTCACTATTCAAATTCCTTATGAACTTCTTCATTCATGAAATGCTGGATCTCGATGACATAACCGCCGGGATCTTCATAAAAAGCGGACTTCGCGAACTTGCCGCAGCTGCAGGGTTTGCGGCATTTCACGCCCTTTTCATCAAGATAAGCGCACCACTCCTCAACAGAATCAACCAGAATGGTGAGCATGGCGGCGTTGTAATCCTGCGCCTTCAGGCTGCCTTTAACGCCGTCAACGATGCCGAAATAGGACTTGCCAAGTTTGTAGACCTTCGCCATAGACTGGTCTTGGATGATTTCAAGGTGGAAAATATCTTCATAGAAGCGGGCGGCTTCCTCAAGGTTCTTGTAATAGAAGAAAGTGATCTGAGACTGTAATTTCATTGTGTTTACTCCTTATTTCAGGTTGTAGTTCGGTTTACCAAGTACCCGGGAAGTGCAGCAGTCCTTCATGCGTGATCTCAACATCAATCGCAGGATCCGCACAGCCGCAGACCAGCATCGGATGATAGAGGTAAATCCAGTACGGATGTTCGTTCAGGTAATGCAGCGGCTTTGAATACGCAAACTGGCGCATGGTGACATCGGAAGTCGCGTGCGCTTCGTCGATCATGTCATCAACTTCGTCAATGCCGATACCCTGCCACCAGATGCCGCCGCCGCGTCCGCTGATCTTGTCGGAAAGGACACGGTATGAACTGTGCGGGGAGGAATCGAAGATGGCGATGTGCCCGGTCTCTTTGCGTCCGACTTCGCGGGCGTATTCGGGACGGTCGGTCCTGACTTCGACTTCGACCTTGATGCCGATAGCGCGCAGGTCTTCGGCGATACATTCCGCGACGAGGGGTGCGCGTTCCGGCATGTAAGTCGGGGTGCGCAGAACAATCGTTTCCGGCATATCACATTCGGCGAAAAGGGACTTCGCTTTTTCGGGATCGTACGGAATCGGCTTGATGGAGGAATAGAAACCGCAGTGGTACGGGCTGACGATGGTAGCGGAAGGAACAGCAAGACCCTTCCGGACCTTTTCAATTATCCGCTCTGCGTTGACGGCGTAGTTCAACGCCAGCCGCGCCTTCGGATCGTTGAAAGGTTTTTCATATCCGTTCAAAAAACCCATGACGGAAAGTGTGTTGACCGCCTTGCGGAAGGTAACAGCGGGATCGTCAAACGGAACCGTCTCAAGCTGATCAAGATCCATCGCGATATCAACTTCAGCCTTCTTCAGCATGTTCCAACGCTGATTCGCATCGGGGACGATGAGAACATCAATGCGGTCATAGGCTTCGGGAATATCCTTCCCCGCAACTTTGCGCAGAGCGATCTTCTGATTCGGGATGAATTCCTCGAGTTCATAGGATCCGGTACCGATCGAGTGTTCTTTCCCGGCAACCGTCTTGCGGATGAAAATTTCGGAGAGGAAGTCAGCGACATCGCCGTTCGGCTTCTCAGAAGTGATTTCAAGGGTCTTCGCATTGAGAACCCTGAATTCCAAACCGGCGAGATAGCGGGAGAACGGGCCGGGCATACCGAAGGAATCCTTCGCATTGCGCATTTCCTCGAAAGAACGGCGCACGTCTTCCATGCTGCAATCGCTGCCGTCGGAGAACTTCGCATCGTCACGCAGGTAGAAAACCCAGCGGCAGCCGTCGTCGGATACCATCCAACCCTTCGCAAGCGCGGGATTCATCTGCCCGCAGCGGGCGCGGACAAGCGGTTCGTAAATCAGGTTTTGAACAGTCAGCACATCCCAACCGTCGGTTGTCTGACCGAGCGGCATCATACGGCATTTTTCCAATGCGACACGTATATTTTTCATGGCCAAATCAGTTATTCTTTCTCGCGCGGGGGTTGTTCCAGTCGGATAACGCGTCACCGACCAGATTGAAAGACAATACGGTAAGCAGAATGGCGAAGCCCGGATAAAGCGCCACCCAGGGGGATTCGCGGATGTACGCGGAGGCGGCGGAGACATCCACACCCCATTCCGGCGTAGGCGGCTGAGCGCCCAAACCGAGGAAGCCGAGGCTGGCGGTCTGCAGAATGGCGGAGCCAAAGTTCAGGGAAGCCTGGACGAAAAGCGAACTCAGACAATTGGGAAGAACATGCGTCCAAAGGATATCCCTGGTGGAGGCGCCGAGGGCTTCGGCGGATTCAATGAAGAGCAGCTCACGAACGTTCAGCGCGAGGCCGCGGGAAATGCGCGCGAACTGCGGGATCATGGTGATGATCACGGCGATCATCGCATTCTTCAGGTTCGGACCGAGCACGGCGGAAAGCGCGATTGCAAGCACCAGTGTCGGGAAGGACAGCACAGCATCGATCACGCGCATGATGACATTATCGATCCATCCGCCCATAAAGCCGGAGAAAATACCGATCGCGACACCCACAATGAAGGCGATCACGATCACAACAAAGCCGATGAAAATCGTGTTCCGTCCGCCGTAAAGGATACGCGCGAAGATATCGCGTCCGAGTTGATCCGTGCCGAAGAGGTGTTTCGAACTCGGCGCGGAGAGCTGTTCGCGCAGGGATGTCTTGGTCGGGGAGTAGTCCGTCAGCAAAGGTGCGCAAAGACAGGCGAGAATGATGATAAACAGCAGAACGATGCCGAGGACAGCCAGCGGATTCTTCTTGAGGAAGTAAACGAGGTTATCCCAAGTTTCATGTTTGCCGCTTTTGATGTTTTGTTCTTTGGGCTCAATATATGGCATTGGGTTTTCCTTTCCGTTTACATGCGGATGCGGGGATCCAGCAGACCGTAGATGATATCAACGATGAAGGAAGAAATCATATAGATCAGCGCGAACATCAAGACAGCACCCTGAACCACAGGGTAGTCACGGTTGGAAATCGCGTCACGCATGTAGCGGCCGATGCCCGGCCAGGAGAAAACGGTTTCGGTCAGAATGGAACCGCTGAGCATTTCCGCGAATTTCAACCCCATAATGGTGACGACAGGAAGCAATGCGTTCCGCAGCTCATGCGAGCGCAGGATAATGCCTTTTTTGACGCCCTTGCCCTTGGCAGTGCGGATATAGTCGGAATGGATCACCTCGATCATGCTGGTGCGCAGGAAGCGGGCGATCACTGCTCCGTAAAAAGCCGCAAGTACAAAAGCGGGCAGAATAATGTGCTTAATACCCGACCACGCATAATCAAGATGACCGTTGAAGAGGTTGCCGAATATTACGAAATTACCCGCATCCGCGCTGCGGATGGTCGCGTCAAGACGCCCGGAGACAGGGAACCAGCCCAAGGACAGGGAGAAAATCAGCTGAAGAATCAACGCCAGCCAAAAAGCCGGGGCGGAAACGCCGATCAGTGAAAAAACGCGGGTGAAATGATCAATGAAGCTGTTCGGTTTCTTCGCTGAGAGAATACCAAGCGGTACGCCGATGAGAACAGCGATGATCGCCGCGAAAATTGACAATTCAAGGGTTGCGGGCAGACGGTTGAGAAGTTCCTGCATGACCGGCTGCTTCGTGCGCATAGAGTCGCCGAGATCGCCGTGAAGAATATCAACCAGATAGGTACCCAGCTGCTGAAGGAACGGCTGATTGAGGTTCAGCTGTTCACGTAAGAACTCAATCTGCTCATCGGTGGCGCCCGCGCCCAGCAGCGCGACTGCCGGATCGCCGGGGATCATTCTCACAAGGGAGAAGACGAGCAGCAAAACCAGGATCAAAGCCGGCAAACTTGATAACAAACGCCTTCCGGCAAACTTTATCATATTTGTCCTCTTTTCAATTCTGAATCACTTTAGAAAAAACCGCAGGGACGGGGAGTTCCAGTCCCTGCGGCCGGTACTCTCAAGAGAGTTTCACGACTACAAATCAGTTGCCGGCTTCTTTGTTGACGGACCAGTATTCATTGAGCGGAGGAGCGCTGTTGACGACCAGTCCCTTGACTTCAGCGCGTTTGAAGACAATCACGTTGTTGGAGAACAGATACAGCGCGGGGATCTCGTCAACGATCTCTTCCTGAATCTCACCGTAGAGCTCAATGCGTTCTTCCTGAGAGGAAGCCTTCTGGGCATCGAGGATCAGCTGATCAAGCTCGGCGTTCTCGGGCATACGCATGGTCATCGCAGTGTTGGCCAGGGTGGAGAGATAGTCGATCGTGATATGCGCTTCGGGATCGTTGTACCAGGGCTGACGTCCGCCGAGATAGATATCGAAATCACCGGAGACAATGATGTCGCGCAGCGGAGGGAATTCCATCTGGACAACTTCGGTGTTGATGCCGATTTCAGCGAAACATTCCTGCAGGTAGGTTGCAACATTGCCCCAGAGGGTACCTTGGAAGGTGTAGATATTGAAGTTCAGTTCGCCCGGTTCGTATCCGGCTTCGGAAAGCAGCTGCTTGGCAAGTTCCGGATCGTAGGTGTACGGGGAATCTTCCAGAATGTCTTCGTTGAAAGCCCAGCTGTTCGAGGTGATCGGACCGTAAACGCGGGAAGCGGTTCCGCCGAGGATATATTCAACAACGCCGTCGTAATCAACCGCGTGGGCCATGGCTTCGCGCAGCTTCTTGTTGGTGGCAACCGGGGAGGTTTCACTGTTGTTGTTGAAAGCCAGTTCGCGGACGATCTGGGACGGGACGGAGATGACTTCGATGTCCGGGTTGGATTCAAAGGCCTTGATATCCTCAACAGGCAGGGAAGAAATCTGACCGTTCTGCTGGCTCAGGTCAACATTGCCTGCTTCCAGTTCGAGACGGCGGGTGGAGGCGTCCGGGATGATGCGGTAGACGATGGTTTCGATCTGCGGAGCGCCGCGCCAGTAGTCATGGTTCGCCTTCAGGACAACTTCGGTATCCGGGACATAAGATTCAAAGATGAACGGGCCGGAGCCGACCGGATGCGTGGAGAAATCTTCGCCCAGGGTCTCGACAGCGGCCGGGCTGACGATGGAAGCCTCAGGCATGGCAAGCCAGGAGAGGAAGACGGAGATAGCTTCGGTCAGGTTGATCTCAAGGGTGTACTCATCAAGAACGTTCATGCTTTCAATGTAGCCGAAGTTCTTCTGCATATAGGAGGACTCCGTCTTGGTGCGTTCGAGAGCTGCCATGACAGCTTCGGCGTTCACGTCGGTACCGTCATGGAATTTTACGCCCTGTCGGATGTTGAAGGTGTAGGTCTTGCCATCTTCGGAAATGTTCCAGGACTCAGCCAAACGTCCTTCGAGTTCGGTATAATCCGGAGCCTGCCAGGCAACCAGGGTGTCAAAAACGTTGATGATGATTTCGCATCCGACCGGGTAAGCCTTATCATAGGCGGGGTCAATGCCGGCGGGATCGGAATCCGCGGCGATGACAAGGGTAGAAGCCCGGTCATCAGCGGCGGAGACGACAACACTCGCGCACAATACAGCAACCAACACAAGCACGAGGAGGAACAGTTTAGAATTCTTCATCAATCTTTCTCCTTTTCTTTTTTACAGGGAAATACTCCCTGCAGCAAATCTTTAGAAGGTGTAAGCCGCGGTGTACGGATAATCCCAATTCTCATACCAGCCGAGAATTTCACAGCCGTTGTCCGTGATCCGCAGCGTATCCCTGGTGATGTAAAGCTCACCGCCGCCCGCGGTATAACGAGCGCCCAGAGAGAGAACGATCATCATGTTCTTCTCAATCACGGTTTCATCTGCGGCGGAAATGTACGGAGGCTCAACCGGGGAGACACCGATGCCGGCGCCGTAACCGAATTCAGGAGCCATAACGATGCCCATCTCGACAGCCTTTTTGTTGATGGCATAGAAGATATCCTTGCAGACGGCGCCCGGTTTGATGATAGAGCAGGCATACTTGCGCAGCGCGGTCATCTTTTCGGCGAAGGTCTTCTGGCTGGGGTTCATATCGCCTTTGACCATCATGCGGGAATCATTGGACCAGTAACCGTCGAGGATGCCGGTCATTTCAAGACGGATGAACTTGCCTTCAAAGAAATTCCCGTCGCGGCCGACTGCATAGTACGGGGCATTCGGCCAAAGAATGGTCGCATGATCTTCCGAAACAGCCTGCGCCACAGCGCGGTAGCCGTTCACGGGCAACCCGCGTTCCAGACAATGTACGCGGATATCCTCCGTCAGGAACTTCTCGCTCTTCGCACCGTTGCGGGAGACGTGATGAACAGCACCGGCGATGCCGTGATCGGTAAGGGCGGCAGCCTTTTCGATAATGCGGCGTTCGGAAGCAGACTTGATCTGGCGCAGACGGGCGAAAGATTCGCTGATGTCAATAAAATCGCAGCTCTTGATGCGGGCAGTCAGTTTTTCAAACAGAGACTGGTGCATACGGTCGCCGAGAAAGCCGATCGTGGCTCTGTTGCCGCCGAAAAGCTCGGTGATGAAAGCGGAGGAAATGCCCGCCGCAGCCGATTCAGGGTCGGAGCAGTTATCATAGGTGATGATGCTGTCATCCCAGCCGGCATTCTGATAGGCAGAGGCCATGATCTTCGGGCAGGCAAGGAAACGCTTGCTTGCGCTGAAGAAAGCGATAACGATCAGGTTCGTGATGCTGTAAAGACCTTCGTAGTTCAACCCGGTCGCGTAGGCCAGGTTCGCGGGGTCGGTGATCACGATACCGTCAATCTCAAGATTGGACTGGATAAATTTACTGATTTTTGTGACGTTGTTTTTCGCAGACATACTACCCTGCCTTAGTGCGTTGAACGCATACCGTTGATCAGATACATGGTGTTCCACTCGCGGAAATCGCTGAGCTTGACGTTGCCGTCCCGGGTCAGCTGATAAATATCAATCGAGTGAATCATTTCGTTGACAGAGCCGATCGTCTTGATGTCCAAAGCAATCACCATATTCGGCTTCAGAACTTCATCGTTATCGGCGGTCAGGAACGGCTTCTCATGTTCCGACATGCCAACGCCGTGACCGAGACCTTCATCCAGCATCAGCTCGATACATTCTTCCTCAGCCTTCAGACGGACGGCTTCGCAGAACTCGGAGACACGGATGCCCGGCTTCAGAATGTCAACCGCGAAATTCTTGATCATCATGTTGTCGGCATAAGCATCAACAGCGGCCTGATCCGGCTTGCCGGTGAAGAACATACGGGAGCAGACAGTCCAGCAGCCGTTCATGCAGACGGAATAATCCGCACGGATCGTGTGTCCGTCTTCGGTGAAAGAGAGATCGCGGATTGGGGTCAGCCAGCTGCGTCCGGAACGGCCTTCGGAAAGGTTCAGATGACCGGTGCAGTTCGCGCCGAACTCAATGGCATGAACGCGGATGCGTTCGAGAAACTCAGCGCGGGTATACTCGGCGGTGCCGATGGTCCCTTCAACATGGTTCAGAGCACCGATCATCCCGCGGTCGGCGATGTGGGAAGCCAATTTAATGTTGACGATCTCTTCCGCGCTCTTGATCTCACGGGCGGCACTCAGTTCCGGGTCGATATCGACGAGACCTGCGCCGTCAAAGGTTTCCTTGAGAAAACGAATCTCGGCAACCGTCCAGGAGGAGTAGTCGATGCCGATATTCTTGCCGTTCGGTTCCATGCTCTCAAGAACGGATTTCAGCGCGCCGCGGAAAGCGGTGTCCGGATCGCCGTCATTGATGCTGTAAGTTCTGGTCAGACCCTTCCATGTGAAGTTGGGAAGCACACATTCCCACTCCACCGGAATGATCAGGGTGTATTTATTGTTTCCCTTGCAGGCAACGAGTGCCGCAGAGAAAGGCGACTGATCGGGATACGGGAAGACGATTCCGATCAAATAAGCGATATCGGCAGGAGACTTGACAACAAAAGCGTCAAAATTCTTGCTCTCGCTCAACAGTGTCTCAACACGATTCTTGCGTTTCATTGGTATTCCTGTCTGATTCAGCTCAACTGCATCATGCCGTCGGAGACTTTCACAGCGCAACCGCCGAGGCGGACGGATGTGATTTTGCCGTTTTCACGCTTCAGATAAAGCGTACCATGGCCCGGACGGCCGATGAAGTTGCCCTGCTCGATGTTGATGACCTCTTTATCGGTCATGCCGTGATCGAGCATAAAACAGCCGGCAGCGCCCGCAGCGGAACCGGTGAAGGGGTCTTCCTGCGTGCCGCGCGGATCGCAGAGGCGGGCATGCATGCCGGTCTCGGGAGCGAAGCCGTAAGGCACAAACACATAGGAGCCCTGCACGCCGACACGGTCGACGATCTCACAGAGCTTATCACGATTCATCTCAATAGCGGCGAGCTTGTCCAGGGACTTGATCGGCACCATGAGGAAATTGGTACCGGTACCGGCGACCTGCGGTTTAATTCCGTCAGCGAAGTCATCCTTGGTGAAGTTCTTGAAGCAGGCAGCCATTTCTTCCGGCTCAACGGAAGCGCCGTAAGTCGGCAGAGCCTGGGTCATCACAGCGGAAGCCGGCTTGCCGTTTTCGCTTCGGATATCCACCGGCAAAACGCCGATGTTGAACTCAAGAGAGATCGTATTGACGGGTTTGTCAACAGCGGTCATGCCTTCAAGCCCAAGCATGAAAGAGGTCGCGATGGTCGGATGACCGGCGAAACCGATCTCATAATGCGGGGTAAAATAGCGGACGCGGAAGTCGGCTTTATCGGATTTGGAGACAAAGCTGGTTTCGGGCGTGTTCAGTTCGCGGGCAACCTTCTGCATTTCCTCATCGGTCATGCCGTTGGCATCGGGCACTACACCGCACGGGTTTCCGAGGAAAGGCGTGTCGGTGAATGCGTCAAGAATCAATACACGGCGTTTGTTTTCAGGCATTCGGAACCTCAGCGATCAGCTCAATCTCGACTTTCGCGTCGGGATCGGGCAGGGAAGAGACCGCCACGCAGGAGCGGGCGGGCATCTGACCGGCGGCGAAGTATGTCTTGTAGACTTCGTTGACTTCGCCGAAATAACGCATATCGGTCACGAAAATCGTCACCTTCAGCGCGTTGTTCCATTCGGTGTCCGCGGCGCGCAGCAGACCGGCGATCTTATCCATGGTCACACGGGTCTGTTCGGCAACCGTCGCGGGAATCGTGCCGTCATCATCACGCCGTCCGACCATGCCGGAAACGTAAACTGTTTTACCCATACGAATGACCTTGGAGAACGGCATCGCGCCGCCGTCCAAGATCACTTTCTTTTCAATACCCATTATGAAATACCTCTCTCCGAGTCCACTCGAATGATTACCGATTATTCGCCTTTGGTGTTGTAATACCAGGTCTCGGGAGCGCCGACATTGACATCATCATCCAGGAAGGTTTCGATGTCCAGAATTTCGGTGATGAAACATTCGAGGTTGCCCTTCGCGATGGTGCCGGGGATCAGGTGTCCGCCGCAGATCGGAGCGTTCCAGGCAGCGCCGACGATGTAGTGAATCGCCGGGAACGGTTCACGTTCGCCCTTGTCATTCTTGCGGATATGGATGAAACCGCCGATGCTCAGGAGCATGGTCAGGTTCTGGACATCCATCGCGGTTTCATGATGCCAGTTTTCCGGGTTGGTTGAATCCGGAGACCAAACCAGCATACGCGCAGGCTCGAAGCCGCCCATGAAAGCAGTGTCGATCTTCGCAAACTCGATCTTGTTGTCGATCGCAAACTGCTGGAAAGCATCATAAACATCCTGCCCGGTGGAACAGCGGAAGATCCATTCACGCCCGCGGGTGCAACGTACAGCCTTGTATTTGTTAGCCATTGTTATTTCCTCCATAGCATAAAAATAAGAGACAAAATCGTTTTTGTAAAGCAATTGTTATCAGTATAACGAACTCAATAAACAAATAACAGATACAAATGTTTTACGAGTTTATTATAACAGCAGCCGTGTCACTTCTTTATTCGTATGACAATGTGACAAAATTCATCGAACCGGCATGGAATTCAAGCCGTTCCGAAGCCTGTCTGCGGGAACTATGTCATTTTTTATGAAAACGTTGTCATTTGTAATTTATGATGTTCGTCGTCACTGTATTCTGTAAAAACAGAGATAAAATTACAAATCAGTATTGCAGTTTTAACAGTTTTGCCAGTAAACAGGACTGTTTTGCCGTCCTGTTATATTTTACAAGGAGACAAAAGTTAAATGGCGGAAAGAATCAACGCTGAGCCAAAGCGCCCATTATATATACAATTAGTCGAGGATATTATTAAGAACATCGAGGAAAACATATATAAACCGGGAGATAAGCTGCCTTCCATCCGCCATATGAGCGAAGCCCGCGGCATCAGCATCATGACGGTGCTGAAATCCTACCAGGAGCTGCTGCTGCGCGGTTATCTTGTCTCGAAGCCGCAGTCCGGTTATTATGTGTCGGTTCGTCAGGAACTCAATGACCCGCGAAAACCGGTGGAGCTGTCTTCCCCGAAGCATGTGGAAATGCCGGACATGACCCGTCTGGTGTTGCTGGACTCGAACGATGAGACGCTGATCCCGCTGGGTTCGGGCGTTCCGTCCCAGAACCTGTTGCCTGTCGCGAAACTGGCGCGTATCACCGCCAAGCTGCTGCAGTCCGAACAGGTGCCGCTGCAGATCACCGGCAGCGCGGAAGGTGTCTCGGCACTGCGTCTGCAGCTGGCGAAGCATATGTTCCTCGCGGGCACGCCGACACAGGCAGACGACATCATCGTCACTTCGGGCTGCAACGAGGCTTTGTTTATTGCCTTTTCCGTTGTGTGCAATCCGGGCGATCTGGTGGCAGTCGAATCGCCCTGCTATTTCGGCGTGCTGCAGATTTTGCAGGAACTGGGTCTGCGTGCGATTGAGATCCCCTCATCCGAAGACGGAATCGACACGGATGCACTGCGCTCCGCGCTGGAGATGAACCCCATCAAAGCGGTCTATGTCAACCCGAACTGCAATAACCCGCGCGGCACCATCATGCCCGAGGCCGGAAAAAAGAAGTTGGCGGCACTCATTGAGATATACAATGTACCGCTCATTGAGGATGACTCCATCGGCGACCTTTACTTCGGGAAAAGCCGCCCCGGCACCATCAAGGCACATGACCGCAAGGGACTGGTCATTTACTGTTCATCTTTCTCAAAGGTGCTGGCGCCGTCTTACCGTATCGGATGGATCGTGCCGGGCAAGTTCCGCAAGCAGGTCGTGCAATTCAAACACGCGCTGAACCTTGCCACATCCCCGCTTCTGCAGCAGTCCATCGCCCAATACTTGGCGCACGGCAGCTTCGAGCGGCAGATGCATAAAGCCCGCGCTGCCTATCACCAGAAGATTGACAGCATGAGCGCGTACATCCGCGAAATGTTCCCCTCAGGAACGACGGTCAGCAGTCCGCAGGGCGGTTTCTTCCTTTGGGTGCAGCTGCCGAGCGGAATCGACACATTGAAGCTCTATAACCGGGCGCGCGAAAAGAACATCTCGCTCGCTCCCGGCGGGATGTTCTCGGTCAATAACACATATTCAAATTGTCTGCGGATGAATGCCGCCCCGTTCACGCCCGAGATGAAGCCGATTTTCAGAACGCTGGCCTCTCTCGTCAGTGACATGATGGGCAACTGAGAATCAGGAATGCGCTACCAAGCGCCTGGGAAGCGGAAAACACCGCTGTGCAGCGTTTCCACATCCGTCACATCGGGATGCGAAGCGAATACCCCAGACGGATGGTAGAGATACAGCCAGTGCGGGTTGCGGTTGAGATAGGCAATGGCTTTCGCGTAGCGGCGTTCACGGTCGGTGATGTCACATTCAACATTCGCCTCATGAATCAGCCGCTGAACCTCCGCATCGCGTACGCCCTGCCACATCGGGCCGGGTTCCTCGCAGTCAATCGTATCCCGCAGGAGACGATAGGTGCTGCTGTTCATGGTGTGCATGAGCATGATGTCAGCCAGATTGCCTGCGGAGACTTTTTCATAATACGCATCTGCATCATCATAACGCTCTACACGAACCTTCAGGCCGACATCGGCAAGATACTGTGCGATCATATCCGCGAGCGCGAATGACTCCCGGGGACAACCCGCAGCAGCCGTGACGACAACCTCTTCAGCGGTATCGACTTGAGAGAAGAGACGGCGTGCTTCATCCGGGTCATAAGGAATCGGGTCAAGCAGACTGCTGCACCCGCAGTGATACGGGCTGACAACGGAGGCAGCCGGACTGGCGTGACCATCCAAAAGGGTGGCAATGATATGCTTGACATCCACCGCCAGGTTTACCGCTCTCCGCGCCGCAGGATCATTGAAAGGCGCACGGTAACCGTTCAGCATTCCCATGACGCTTTGATTCTGGCGGCATTCCCACCAGAAATTACCGTCGTTCCGTTCCTCTCGCGGGATATCGTTCATCCCGGATACGATATGCACATCGCCCTTGCGCAGCATTTCCAGCCGCTTCTGCGGATCCGGCTCCACAAAGAAAGTGATCTGCTTATAGGCGGAAAGATACTTAAGCCCGGAAAGCTTGTTCAAGCGAATGGACTTATTCGCCCAATAGTTGGAATATTTGTAACTGCCTGTGCCGACAATGCGCTTGCCGAGACGGTTCGGCTTCAAAACAGGGATGGAACTGAGGATCTCTGCGATATCGCCGCAGGGCTTGGGACAGACAACCTCAAGCGCGTAGCGGTTCAGAATGTTAAACGTGACATCCTTCAGGTAGCGTGCGTACGAACTCTGATGACCGCGATCGTCCGCGGTTTCTTTCATGTAATTGATACTCTCAACCACATCCGCGACCGTACAGGGCGTGCTGTCATTAAACAACGTATTCTGCGGAATATAAAACAGCCAGCGGCATCCCTTTTGGAAGACCTGCCAGCTGCGTGCCAGAGCCGGCCAGATTTTTCCGTCATACATTCGGAGCAGCGGCTCGGAAATCAAATTCACGACATTCAATACTTCGGGATTGTATGTCGTACAATCAAGCTTTGATTCATCATAACTCGGGATACCTACTCTGATTTTTTCTTCCATAAATTCGTCCTCTACACTTCACAAACAAGATCCCGTCATTGCACGATAAAACTACTCTCACAGACGATACAAACAAATTGTACTATAAAAGCATGAATTAATTCACGGCGTTTTTATGCCTTTCGGACTTCAACCCATCACCGGCGGTTCGGAACAAAAGTGCGCTGTTCATATAACACTTGTCCGATACCTACCGTTTTCATAATAACAGCCGCTATCAAATTATACCGCCAATCAGGATATAAATGTTATGGAAGACCCATTAAACACTTTTTGCAAGGCACGATAAGAGTATAATCATTGTTATGGAAAATACCGCAATCAAACCGGAAGTGAATTTAATGACCTCGCCGCGCTGGTCGGATTACAGGCTGCTTGACAGCGGGAACGGCAGAAAGCTGGAACAGTTCGGTCCCTACCGCTTCATCCGCCCGGAAGCGGAAGCCGTCTGGAGTCCGCGCATGAATGAAAGCGAATGGCAGAAAGCCTCCGCAGAGTTTATCCCGACTGCCGAGGAAAACGGCGGGCATTGGAAGCAGTACAAAAAAGTCGCCGACAGTTGGATCATCCGCTACCGGCATCTGACGCTCAAGGCGCAGCTCGCGAACTCGAAACAGCTGGGCGTTTTCCCGGAACAGGCCTGTCATTGGGACTGGGTCGGCGAGCGCATCCGCAAAGCCGGGAAGCATCCCTTTAAGGTGCTGAATCTCTTCGGCTATACCGGCGCGATCTCAATGGCGTGCGCGGCGGCCGGGGCGAATGTCACCCACCTTGACGCATCCAAAAAAGCGGTTGCCTGGGCGAAGGAAAATCAGGAACTGAGCAGAATCCCGCAGGATAAAATCCGCTGGATCCTGGACGATGCGCTGAAATTCGTGCGCCGTGAGTACCGCCGCGGCTCCCTGTATGAAGGGGTCATTCTGGATCCGCCGAAATTCGGACGCGGTCCGAAAGGTGAGGTCTGGGAATTCTATAAGGGCTTTCCTGAGCTGCTTGAGGCCTGCGCCGGGGTGCTGTCCGAACACGCGGACTTCATGCTGGTGACGGCTTACGCGGTGAAGGCGTCTTCCGTTACACTTTATAACGCCATCCGGGAGAAGACACTCTCCCACGGCGGCATCGTCTCGGCCGGCGAAGTCTGCAATCAGGATAACGCGGGGCGTCTGCTTTCCATGGCAGTCTACGGCCGCTGGATGAGGGATTAAACAGCAGCAAAAATTCCGTCATAATCCGATGACGGTCATGATTTTTGAGGTGATTATCTATGAAAATGGCAGTAATCGGCGCAGGCATGATGGGCAGCGCCATTGTAAAAGGTATCGTCAACAAAAATGTTTTGAAGGCGTCGGATATTTTCATCAGCGACGCCATGAGTGATAAAGTCAAGCAGCTGCATGACGCGCAGGGCACTTCCTGCGCCGCCTCCAACCTCGACGCGGTCAGCGGCGCGGATGTCGTGTTAATCGCAGTCAAACCGCAGTTTCTCGCCGATGTCTCCGCCGAGATCAAGGGTCACATCCCTGCGGACGCGCTGCTCATGACCATTGTTGTGGGCGTTCCGACAAGTTACTACCCCGAAGCTATGGGAGCACAGCGCATTATTCGCATCATGCCGAACACCCCGGCGCAGGTCGGCGAAGGCGTATGCGCCTGGTATGCCGCCGGTCCGGTTTCCGCTGAACAGAAGAAGCTCGCTGAAAAGATCCTCTCCGCGCTGGGTATGCAGTTCGAAGCGCAGCGCGAGAGTATGCTTGACCTCGTCACCGCGGTCAGCGGCTCGGGACCTGCCTATGTGTTCCTCTTCATCGAAGCCATGACCGATACCGCCGTTCACATGGGCATTCCGCGCCCGATTGCGCAGCAGATCGCCTTGCAGACCGTCCTCGGCTCAGCCGAGTACATGAAGCAATCCGGCAAGCATCCGGTCATTCTCAAGAATGAAGTCACCTCCCCCGGCGGCACCACTGCCGAAGCACTGGCTGTCATGGAAAAGGAAGGACTGCGCACCGCGCTGGCGGACGGTATGTGGGCGTGTTTGAAGCGCACCATTGAACTGGGTAAAGAATAAATGAAAGTATTTTTCGACACGATCGGCTGCCGCCTGAACCAGGCGGAAATCGAACGCTATGCCGCGCAGTTCCTCGCCCGCGGACATGAACTCGTCGGCGATGCGGAATCTGCGGATCTGGTCGTCGTCAACACCTGTTCCGTCACTGCCGCCGCCGCTTCGGATTCACGCGGCAAGATTCGCTCCGCGGCGAAGAACGGTGCGCAGGTCGTCGTCACCGGCTGTTGGAGCACCATGGAGCCGCAAATCGCCGCCGCCATGGACGGGGTGAAGTTGGTCGTAGCGAACGAAGAGAAAGACGACCTCACCGCGCTGACATTGGGCGGCGCACCGGAGGATTTTGACCTTGAGCCGCTGAAACGGGTTACGCTTCCCGGCATCCACGCCCGCACCCGCGCTTTCATTAAGGTTCAGGACGGCTGCGACAACCATTGCACTTTCTGCGTCACGCACATCGTGCGCGGCAAAGCGCGCAGCGTGGATAAGAGCCGAATTCTGAAGGATACCCGGGCGGCAATCAACGCCGGCGGAAAGGAGATCGTCCTCACCGGTGTCAATCTCGGCGCCTGGGGGCTTGACCTCGAACCGGCGCAGGAACTGGCAGATCTGATTGAATTCCTGCTGAACGAGACAGACATTCCGCGGATCCGTCTTTCTTCATTAGAGTCATGGAACCTCTCCGAGCGCTTCCTGCGCCTGTGGGAGAACCCGCGCATGTGTGCGCACTTTCATCTGCCGCTTCAGTCGGGATCCCCGTCCGTCCTGCACCGTATGGCGCGCCGCACCACGCCGGAGGAGTTCCGCCGCCTGGTCAACGCCGCCATGGCAATCAACCCGGACTTCGCCGTCACGACGGATGTGATCGCAGGCTTCCCGGGTGAGACGGATGACGAATTCGCGCAGACGCTGGACTTCATCCGCTCCCTGCGCTTCGCGGGCGGGCATGTCTTCCCCTACTCCCCGCGCCCCGGCACCGCCGCCGCACGGATGACAGGGCAGATTCCCAAAGCAGTACAGAAGGAACGCGCCAAGCAGCTTCGGGATGAGTTTGCGCGGCAGGCGGAAATCTTCGCCCGTTCATTCATCGGCAGCAGACAGCAGGTGCTGTGGGAGTCTTCAACGCCGCTGCCGGAAGGCGGATACGAAACACACGGTCTGACCGGGAATTATCTGACCCTGCGGAAGATTTTCCCGCAACCGATACGGAATAAAATCGAGACGGTCAAGGTCGGTGCGCCGATCAACGGCGTATTGACGGTTGACGGTTGATGAGTGAGGATAAACAATGAACGGTATTCATTTTATCAAGAATAAAGACTTTGTGTACGTGGAACTCCCCGACGGCCGTAAAATTGAAGGACCCCGCGGCGCGACTGTTGAGAACTTTCTGTCCCTGATCCTTGATGAGCTTCCCGCCGATCTGATGGCGGCGATGGTCAACGGCGAGCTGCGCGAACTCGGATACAAGCTTCTGCATGATGCCGTTATCCGCCCCATCACCATGGCCGGCAAGGACGGCATGGTGATCTACAAACGCTCCCTGGGCTTTCTGACCGCCGCCTGCTTCGAAAAGCTCTTCCCCTCCATGCAGCTGGAAGTGAAACATTCCATCAACGGCGGCGGCACGCTCTGCACAGTCAGCGGCGGCGAGTTCACGGATAAGGATCGCGAAGCATTGGAAGCCGAAATGCGCACCGCGGTCAAGCAAAATCTGCCCATCATCCGTGAAGAGATCCCGATCGAAGAAGCGCGGGAAATCTTCCGCCGCAAGGGACAGCAGGATAAGCTCGACCTGCTGAGCTACCGCAAGAAGGACTATCTCGTCACCTATACCATGGGAGATTTCCGAAACTACTTCTACGGTTACATGCTGCCCTCATCGGGTTACCTGAAATATTTCAGGCTTGAAAAAGCCGGTGAAAAGAACCAGTTCCTGCTGCGCTTCCCGCGTCACGGCACCTCACCGGAGATCAAACCGCTGACCAAATACAAGCGTCTGCAGCCGATTTTTGCCGAGTACAACAATTGGCAGAAGCGCCTCGATATCGACACAATCAGCTCGATCAACCATGCGATTGAAGAAAAGCGCATTGAGAATGTCATCCTCGTTTCCGAATCCCTGCAGAACCGTGAATTCATGCGCGCCGCGGAAGCCATTGTCTCCCGTCCGAAAGTCCGCATGGTCATGATCGCGGGACCATCCTCCTCCGGGAAGACCACTTCATCCAAACGGCTCTCGATTGAGCTGCTGGCGCACGGCATTTCCCCGATTCCGGTCGCAATGGATGATTTTTTCCTGCCGCGGGAGCTTTATCCCCGCGATGAACAAGGCAATTATGACTTTGAGGATGTGAAAGCGCTGAACATCCGGCTGTTTATGGACTGCATGAGCCGTCTGATGAAAGGCGAGGAAGTGCAGATGCCGCGCTACAATTTCAAGAAAGGCATACCGGAACTCGGGAATGTGCTCCAACTGAAAGAGAACCAAATCCTTATCGTGGAAGGCATTCACGGACTGAACCCGATCATGACAGAGGGCCTGCCTGAGGAACAAATTTACCGCATCTTCATTTCTCCGATGACACAGGTCAACATGGATCACTATAACCGCGTTTCCATCACCGATGTTCGCCTGATCCGCCGCATCGTGCGCGATTTCCGCGACCGCGGATACAGTGCGGAGGCGACAATTGCCCGCTGGGAATCCGTCCGCAACGGGGAAGACAAATACATCATCCCTTATCAGGACACAGCGGATATGTTCATCAACACCTCGCTGGTCTATGAGCTCTCCGCGTTGAAAAGCTCTGCTGAGCCCGCCCTGCGCATGGTTCCCTGGGGCTCGGATGAATACAGCGACGCAAAACGCCTGCTTACGCTGTTGGAATGGGTCAAGCCGCTGGATCTTTCTCTGGTTCCGGCGAACTCCATTCTCGCCGAATTTATCGGAGGCTCCAACCTGGCGGACTTTGTCTCCTGGGGAGCGTAATCATTGCGTGAAGTTGTCCCGACCCCGCTGCAGCGGCAGATCATTGAAGCGCCGCTTGACGCCCGCATCAGCCTGACCGGGTATGCCGGTTGCGGCAAGTCCACTGCGGCGGCACTTCGTGCGCGGTATATTCTTGAGCACGACATACAATGGCCGGAGCTGATGATCTTCACGCCGGGGCGTGCTTATTCCGCCGCTTATGAAGATATCATTTCAGCGGACGGAATTCAGCCCGCTGTGACCAGCTGCAACAGCTTCACGCAACGCTGTCTGAAACTCTTCTGGCCGATCATCTCCGACAAAGCCGGCACCGGGCATCCGAACGAATACCCGATGTTCCTGACCATTGAGTCCGCGCAGATCATCATGGCGAAGCTGATTCGCGAACGCATGGATGACGGATACTTCTCCGCCCTCGCTTCCTCGCAGAGCCGCGTTTTCAACCAGGTTCTCGTGGGGATGCACAAATGCGCCGCGGCGGAAATCCCTTACGAGAAATACGCGGAAACCCTGAGCGGCACCTGGGGCGGCGACCCCGCGCTCCTGCCTGTCTTTCAACAGGCGCTGGAATGTGGCAAACTGTTCCGTGAGGTCTGCCTCAAAAACGACCTGCTCGATTATTCCTTACAGACAGAGCTCTTCATTAAACGGCTGCTCCCCAACCCGCTGTTCCGCAAATGGGTCAGGGGACAGCACTTCCACGTCATATTCGACAACACTGAGGAAGAAGTCCCCGCGGCGCACCGCATCATCCGCGAACTGGCGGACTCCTTCCGTTCCCTGCTGCTCATCAGCGACACCGACGGCGGATACCGCAATTTCATGGGCTGCGACCCGATCTCCGCAGGCGAATTGAGCGCACTCTGTTCGGAAAGCGTAGAGATGAACGCATCCTTCGTCTGCTCTCCCCCCATCAGCACTCTGAAGCGGGTGATTGCCGACCCGACACCCGCGAATGCAGATTTTGCCCCCGGTCCGCGTTCCGCTTTCAGCTTTTCCGCCTCCGCGACCTACCCGGAAATGATCAAAAAAGCTGTCAGCGACACCGTCGAGCTGGTCAACATCAAAGGCGTACCGCCAAGCGAGATCGTCATTCTGGCGCCGCTCGTCAGTGATGTGCTTTACACCTCAATGGAGCGCGAATTTCGGGATCACGGGATCAAGGTCTATCTGCGCCGTCCCTCCCGTCCGCTGATCAACGAATCCGTCACCCGCGCTCTGCTGACCCTCTGTGAACTGGTCATGCCTGTCGGCGGCATCAGTGTGCGCCTGCTCGACATTGTTCAAATGATGCAGACCTTCATCGAAGGGCTCGACCCGATGCGCGGCAATCTGCTCGTCAGCCGCGCCTTCCGCCCCCGCGCAAAACACGCCCCGCATGTGGATGAATACGACATCAAACCTTTCGCGAGCTTTTCCGACGAGGCTCGTGCGCGAATACCGGCGGAGATCGCGGAACGCTTCGAGGTTTTGCGCCGCTGGATTGAGCAGTGCCGGCTCCAAACCGATAACTCCCCGGAAATCATCATCACCCACTTCTTTAATGAGGTGCTGACACGCGAAGGCTTCAAACACTCGGAAGAGATCAATCTCGGCGTCCGCAAAGCCGCCGACTCCATGGAGAAGTTCCGCGTCGTCCTGGATTACATCGCGGGACGCGCTCCCGACACAACGGATCAGCTTCCCGATTGGAGCGACTATTTCGCTCTCATCGGTCTCGGCATGGTTTCCGCGCAATACTACGAAGAAGTTTACGCCCAGCCGCAGGACAGCATTCTTGTTTCGCTCACCTCCGCCTACCTGCCGATGAACCGACCTGTTACTTATCAGATCTGGTTGAACGCCGGCTCTCCGCGCTGGTGGGAACGCTTCTACGGCGAGCTGACGAATGACATTGTCCTCTCCCAACGCTGGCAGTCCGAGCGAAAATGGGATGTACTCACCGCCTCAGAATACAATGACGCTCACATGAATTCGCAGATCCGCGGGCTGCTCTGCCGCTGTCGGAAACAGGTGCGCGTTTACGCCTCCGACCGCAGCGAATCCGGCATGGAACAGCGCTCCAAACTGCTGACGACCTTTGCCACGCTCGTGCGCCGCTTTAAAGCGGAGAAGCCCTCCGAGCCTGCCCCCGAGGTTAATCCGCCGCTGATGCTGCGCGAGGAAGAGGCGGTATACCCCGGTTACAGCGACGAGCCTTCGCTTGATGTACAGCTGCGCCGCTCGGGTGTCATCATTGACTGGGATCTGAACGACAACGGGGAGGCGGAATGAATTTCAAACTCCGCGAAAAACAGCAGCAAGTCTATGACTACACCGGCGGGACGATGGCGGTCTCCGCAGTTCCCGGCAGTGGAAAAACCTTCACACTCTCCGCGCTTGCCGCCAAGCTGGTTGAACAACTGCTCGCGGAAGGCAATGTTGATGCAGAAACCGGCACCGAACGCGAAGTGCTGATTGTGACCTTCTCCAACGCCGCCGCCGCGAACTTCGCCGCCCGCATCGGCGCAATTCTCGCGGACAACGGACTTATCCCGGGTGTCGGGTACAAAGTCTGCACCCTGCACTCCATGGCGCTTGAGATCATCCGCGGACATACGCAGCAGTTGGGCATCGCGGACGACTTTGAAGTGCTTGACGACCTCAGCGCCGACGCCATACTCAATGAAGCGGTTCGTCTCTGGCAAGAGGACGATATTCGCGACACTTTTGATGCCATCGTCGAACCGGGCATGACGCCGGAGGCTCAAGACAAAAAATACAAGGAGAACTGGACCGAGAATATCCGGAAGCTCTGCAAGAACGTCATTTCGCAAGCCAAAGATTACCACATCACCCCGGAAGAGCTGCGTGAACGGCTTGACCGCGTCAACGATCCCTTCGCGAAAACACTGCTCACGGCAGTCTGCAACGTCTACGCGCAATATCAAAGCCGCCTGCGCAACTACCCCGCCGTTGACTTTGCCGACCTGATGTTCTACGCGCACCGCCTTCTCTCCACCGATCCCGGCTACCTTGCGCATCTGCAAATTCGCTGGCCTTACATCCTTGAAGATGAGGCGCAGGACAGCTCCCTGATTCAGGAAGAGGTTCTCAAAATGCTGACCGCACGCAGCGGCAACTGGGTTCGCGTCGGCGACCCAAATCAGGCGATTAACGAGACATTTACCACCGCCGACCCGAAATACCTGCGGAACTTCATGCATACCGCCAAAACATCCGTCACCATGGATGCAGCCGGTCGCAGTGCCCGCAGTATTCTGGTTCAGGCCAATCATCTCGTCAACTGGGTCGTGAACGAGCATCCCAACACGCTCTGCCGTGACGCGTTTTCACCGACTTATGTGCGAATGACCGCCAAAGACGACAGCCAGAAAAACCCGACAGACGATCCTTCGCGTGTTCACTACGACCCGCGCCTTTACTCCACGGATAACGAAATCGGCGTAATCTGCACCGCAGCTTGCCAACACGCTGCGGAACATCCCTCGGAGACGATCGTCATTCTGGTGCCCGGCAATGATTTCGGCAAACAGTTCGTCGACCGACTGGCGAATTATCCGGTGGAAGTCATTGAAGTGCTGCGCAGCACCAGAAAAGCCCGCGCCGCCGCGGATGTCATCACCAAGGTGCTCGAGTGGATATCCATGCCGTTACACAATGAACGGATGCTGAGCCTGTTCGACTTCATCTATAACGAATCAGCGAAGGGGGAATTTTTCATTGACTCCGAGGACAGCAAAAGGATTAAGGATCTGCTGAGCAAGTTCCGTCATCCGGAGGAATTCTTCTATCCGGCTCAAACAGCACTGCTCAACGACCTTCCCGAATTGAAAGACACGGATGAATTTCTGCTCCAGATCCTGATGCGCTTCCGCGGACTGCTGCGCCGTTGGCTTGACGCGCGTTTCCTGCCCTACGATCAGCTTGTGCTTCTCATTGCGCAGGATCTTTTCACCAACCCGGACGATCTCTGCACCGCGAGTCTGCTGGGCGGTCTGCTCGCCCGCACTGCCCGCCTGAATCCCACCATGAATCTGGATTCCGCCGCAGCAGAGATCAAGAAGGCCGTCAAGGAGGGCAGTCTGAGTTTCGGCATGGGCTCAGACACCCAATTTAACCCGAATTCCTATCCGGGGAAAATCGTCGTCACCACATTCCACAAGTCCAAAGGCTTGGAATGGGATCAGGTCTACCTGACCAGCTGCAACAACTTCGACTTCCCCAACGGAAGTCCGCAGGAATACAGCCGCCACTCTGCCGTTCCGGGGTACGTGCGTGAAAAGCTGAACCTGCAGGCAGAGGCACTGCAGGCGTTGAAAACGGTCGCTTTCCCGGACGAGTATCCGGTTTACAACTGCGGAGACGGAACCAAGCAAGCCTGGCTGAATAACGTCCGCGAACGGCTGCGCCTGCTTTATGTCGGCATCACCCGCGCTAAAAAAGGTCTGCATATTTCATTCAGCAACGGCTGCTATCAGTCGCAAACCGAACCC
Organism: bacterium; assembly: GCA_963618265.1. GTDB lineage: Bacteria > Chloroflexota > Anaerolineae > Anaerolineales > Anaerolineaceae > Flexilinea. The sequence goes on along the minus strand of CAVESB010000004.1, from coordinate 3,157 downwards.
ACGTCCATCCGTTATCTCCGGGAGGTTTGGGAAAACCGCCCGCATAAGGAGACGCCATGCTGACAATCACACAAAGCCGAATCCGCTTATATCAGGCCTGCCCGCGCGCATACTATCTGAAGTATGTGCGGCAGCTCGTCTGGCCTTCGACCAATGCCCGGAATTTCAAAACGGACACCGGCTCACACTTTCATACCATGGTCAAACAACTGCTGCTCGGCTTCCCGGAGTCCCGCGTCCGAGCCGCCTGCGTTGATGACAAAGAGCGTGAGCTGCTCGATTCATTCCTGCGCAGCAATCCGACGGCGAACTGCGCCCCGATTTACACGGAAAAAAAGCTCACCGTCCTGCATGCGGGCGTACTCTGGGAAGGGATCTTTGACGTCATCGCCTTCCGCGGAGACAAACTGCTGATTTTCGACTGGAAAACATCCGCGAGATTGACCCCGCACGCCGTCTGCCTGGATTCCCCGCAGACTCATCTCTACCGCTTCATCGCCAAACGCTGCGGCGGACGCCTTCTCGGACGGCGTGAGGAAATCCCGGCGGAGGACGTTGAGATGATCTACTGGTTTCCCGCCCATCCCGACACCCCGGTCGAGCTGCCCTATTCGGAAAAAGCGTACCTACAGGAGATTTCGTACCTCAACGATAAAGCCCGCGCCATGTCCGCTGAGAATGAGGCTGCCTATCCCATGGCGGACGACGCGGCGCAATGCGCTGATTGCCCCTACCGCACCTATTGCGGCCGGGAATTGCCGCAAAAAACCGAGGAGCCGGAGGAAGATCCTTTCGGGGAGGCGTTCCAATCCGCCTTCGACTTCCCCGACCTGCCGCAGCCGGATGAAAGTCAGGAAGTTGTGTTTTGATTTTGAGGGGGCAGAATTGCACCCGATGTTCAGAATTATGTTTCGCTATCGGAGATTGTTTGCAAAGGAGAAGAAAAATGTCTGACAAAAAAGTAATGGATCTCGGCATGAATCCGGTCATTCAAATGATTTGCGGAAACCTGCAAAATTTCAACATGCGCGTGAAAGAAGCCGGGATGCGAATGAATCCCGCCACCGGTGAGTGCTTTAACCTCATCCGCGCCGAGCATACCGTCATCAAGATGGTACCAAACGACTCCGGAACCGCGTACACAACCACCATTGATACAAACCTCGCCCGCGGCCTGTTCGAACGACCCGGCGCCCGTTACGAGGAGTTCATCCTGGCTTATATCAGCGTGCTGTATCTCCTCACGGTGCTGTCCGATGAGGACATTGAGGACATCAAAGCAGCACGATTCTATAACAAAAACGGCATCGTCACCGCTCCCGACCGCAAAGGGGACAGCCTCTATGTGACAATTTTTGATTACAACAACCGCAGCGGCACGAATCTGCTGACGTAATCAATTGACAGGGAAGTAATTCCCGTTCGGTGCCTGATAAAACCCCGGATAAGACCGCGTACCGTCGGAATTGACGCGTTCTCTGAATCCCATCGCTTTCAATTCGGCCGCCGTATACCCGCCGGATTTGTATGGGACATCCGCGGGGTTGGGAGTTACGTCAGTAAAGCTGTAGGTGACGGTGCTGTTGCTTTTGGTGGGCTGCGTCTCGGAATCAGTAGAACGGGGCGAGCGGACCTTAACTCTGTATTCACCAACCATTTCCCCGGCACTGTTATACACAGCGAAGTATGACCTGCCTTCTTTGAGTCCATGAATTTTCACCCGATTATCGATTTTTGAAAAGTACAAGTCGAATATGTCCGTATCTTCGAGAAAGAGGATACCTTCAGCCGGTATTAGAGAGCCTATCTCCACAAATTCATCGACGTCGATCGTCATTGACTGTGTAATATATAATACGTCTTTCGATTTCTTCGTCCCGGCTTCCGCGACTATCAAAAAAAAATCCATTCCTTCTTGAACACTTATCCGGCAGAGCGCTGCTCCGTTTCCTTCCCGATCAAAGATAGCTACAGCTGAAGCACCGGGATTCATCCCGGTGATATAATAGCCGTCATTTTCCCATTTCGTTTTAATGACGCCGTTATCATTATATTTGATTACATAACCGGTCGGCATCGAATAGGCAAGCTGAAATTGTTTTCCCATTCCGATTGCAATGTATTCAATGCGCTTGCCGAAAAAAGTGAATTTAGGTTCTGTAGTTTTTGTGCTGTTATGCGATGAATTTTGCGCGGAAGCGTTCGCGGCGGCTGTTTCCGCCGCTGTAGCTTTTGTTCGAGGCACCGCAGAAGAATTGACCAAATCATAGTTCACAGCGGCGGCAGCCCGCGGGGTAGATGTTGGGACAGTCTTTGATGATTTTATCGAGTCGATTACAGACGAAATACAGACAATAAGGATCATCAAGCCCAACGTGATTACTTTCGACATGATGCGAAATTTGGCTTTCTGTACAGCTCTGCGTCTTATGAATTCTTTAAGTTGTTCTTCTCGGTATTCATCATAGGTCTGAGATTTTGAAGAATGACCGGTTCCTTGCCAAGCATTCCATGCGGATGAATAGCGATAGCCGGTGTTCGATTGGGTTGAGCTGCCGGTTTGAGATTGGCTTTGTTTTTCGGCGCCCTTGTTCTCTAAAACTCGGTTCAACAGAAGGTTGTACATTGCCCTTTTGTATGGATCTTTCAGCAGCTCATAAGCCTCATTGATTTTTTTAATTTTTCTTCCGCATCCGGGGCTTTATTAACATCGGGATGATATTTCTTCGCGGCCTTGTGGTAAGCGGATCTAACCTCCTCTGCCGACGCGAAGAGTTTACATTCCAATGTGACATAATGATTATCGTACCGATCCATGTGCTATCACCCGACTTGAAATAACTGTTATTTAAATTATATCCGATGAATTGGAAATCAAACAATACTCCCAATTCGAGTTCTGCGTTTTAAATGGTGGTTAATAGACAAAGTAAATGCAACGTCAATGAACAAAACAATGCTGTATGCTGTTGCATTTACCCTTACAAAAGCCACCTGCATTGGCTGTTTTTATCAGCAAGGAGTAATCCGGAATAAACTGTAATTACGCATTACGAATCATCCTGTCATCCCGCGTTGGCAGAACCACTCCGCACAGTTTCCCGGCGCGGGTCAGGGCTTGCGGCGAACGGCGGGCGTTCAATCCGCGCCGCGCGTC
>CAVESB010000003.1:1599-66496 GCA_963618265.1 bacterium | reverse complement strand
GGTGAGATTGATGCGCTGCCGGAGGCGGTTTTTTTCGAAGCACCGGCGTACCCTCTCGGCAGCCGCAAAATATTCAACGTTCTTTCTCAGACGAATGGCCCGGTGTATCTTTCCGTGAGCGCGTCGGTCGTCTATTCCGGAGAGAATGCCGTTTTCTGGCTGGATGATGCTTGGACGGACGGTATTTCCGAAAGCGCGGCGGCGGTATTTGCCCGTTACGATACAGAAATCCTGCCGATGCTGCGGGAGCTTCTCGGTGCGGAGAAAAGCGCGGGAATTGATAACGACCCCCGTGTGCATGTCCTTTTGACTGAGGTGATTGGTGAGGAACTGGCGGGCTATTTCTCGTCCGAAGACGGAGAAGATCCGCGCATCAATCCGAACTCCAACGGTATGGATATGGTTCTGATCAACGCGCGAAGCCTGAAAGATGCGGACGGGATGACGGACACCCTCGCGCATGAGTCCGAGCACCTGCTGCAGCATGGGTATGACACCAACGAGGACGATTTCATTGACGAAGGACTGGCTCAGGCGGCGGCGTATCTTGTCCAAGGCGGCGGCGCGGATTCATTCGTCAGGGAATATCTGTATGATCTCGGGCGTTCGCTGATCTTTTGGCCGACGGACGGGAACAAGCGCGCCTATTACGGCTCGGCGTTCCTCTTTCAAATGTACCTCTATGAGCGCTTCGGCACCGATATCCTGCGCGCCGAGATGCAGTCATCGGAGAACGGTCTGCGCGGTGTGGATGCGGCCTTGAAGGCTGTCGGCTCCGACTTGACCGCGGAGGAGGTCTATCAAGACTGGATGGCGGCATTGCTTGCGGAGCTGCTGCAAAGCCCGGCGAAATTCCGCGGCTATCGGGAATACGTTTTCCCGCAGGAAGGCATTTACCGCGATTTGCGGGCCTTGGAATGTGGCAGTATGGAACAGCATGAGCTGGCGCAGTACGGGATTCACGCCTATACCGTGGATTGCGGCGAGCCGTTTGAGATCAGCGTCATCGGAGACGCGGAAACCGCCGCCTCGGATTTGCCCATCCCCGGCGGTGCATACGCGATGCTCTCGAGTTCCGTCAATAAATCGCTTGCTGTGCTGGGGTATGACTTTGATCTGAGCGCAGCGGAGGGCAACGTTTCCCTCCGCTTTGACATTGCTTACGATATTGAGGACGGCTATGACTTCTTCTACATTCTCCTGAAGGACAAGGCCGGGAACACCGAACGTGCCTGTCCGAGTTTCGCGAGGGCTGACGGAAGCTGCGCCGTCACCGGAAGTTCCGACGGCACGGTCCGCGCGGAAATCGATCTCAGTGCCTATGCGGGCGGTACGGTGAGCGTGATCTTTGCTTATGTTACGGACTCCGCGGGGTTGAAAGCCGGTGTCGTGATCGATAATGTCGCGTTGCCTGCGATTGGCTACTATGAGGACTTTGAGGAAGGCACTGAGGGCTGGTACGGCAATGGCTGGCGCCGTTCCGGGAGTTCGGTTCTCCAGCACTGGAACCTGGTCGTTGTTTCCGAAAGCGGAGAACCCGATCTGTACAACTTCGACGGCGGCGATTCCTTCACCGCAGCGTGCCCGGACGAAAAATGCGTTTTCGCTGTCAGTCCCGTCGGCACGAACAGCCGTTCCCGCGCGAAGTACGTCATCGGGACTTTTTTGCCGATTGCGGAGGAAGAGACCGGGGGCTTCCCGTCTTTCTTCGGCATGAGCGGTCAAATGAAGCAGGTCAAGGATCAAATGTGCGAGATCAAGAATCAATGTATAGAATGAAGTGGCGTGAGGCGTCGCTGTCGAATTGCTGACAAAAATTAGAAACGAATTAGAAAACGGAACAGCGAAATGGTTTTCGCGTATTATTATGTGAGTGTAAAGAAAAGGAGAAAAAACGAATGTCTTTCATCGGAAATTTTATCTGGTTTATTTTCGGCGGCTTGATCTTCTGGTTTGAGTGGGTTCTCGCGGGGATTCTCTGCTGTATTACCATCATCGGAATCCCGCTTGGGAAGCAATGCTTCAAGTTCGCGAAACTATCTCTCTTCCCCTTCGGAAAGGAAGTGAGCTACGGCGGCGGTGCTGTGTCACTGCTCGCAAACATCATTTGGTTGGCCGTCTGCGGTCTTCCGATGGCGATCACGAACGGTGTGATTGGTTTGATTTACTGTGTCACCATTATCGGCATTCCTTTCGGCAAGCAGTGTTTCAAGCTTGCCAAGCTGTCCCTGATGCCCTTCGGCGCATCTGTCAAATAACTTGATCGCTGCCCTCTAAGGGCGGTTTTTTTTAAACCATGCGGATTTATCCCATGAAAAACCGTCACTTGTGTTATAAATAGAGACAGGAAAAAAGCACAGCGATCGTATTTGAATTGTGAGTCAGGAGAAAAAATGGCAGAAAAGAATGAATCAACCATTAATGAGGCATTGAAGACGCTCAAGAGTCTTGGCGTATCGGTAGATGATATCAGCGAGGCGGCTGAAACGGTTGCTTCTCTGCGCAATCCGAAAACCCGCACGAAGGGCAGTGCCAAGGATACGAAAAACAGCATCCTTGAGGATGCCATCAGCACTCTTTCCGCCGCCGGACTCAGCGCGTCGGATATTCTTGACATGTTCACGGGTTCATCCTCCTCCTCTTCCTCAAAGAAAAAACCGTCTTCCTCAAGCTCAACGATCCTGGATAAGATCCTCGGCACCGAAAAAGTTGACTACCCCCAATTCAGTGAGAAGTCCTATTGGGCGATCCGCGAAAAGCTGCAGAAGAGCTGCCCCGAGAAATTTACCGCTGCGACGTTTACCGGCTGCACCGGGCTGAAGGCGGATACTGTGAAGTCCACCATTCTGCCCGCGCTTGAGCTGATGGGAATGACCAAGGATAACAAGCCGACAACCCGCCTAAAGAACTGGCTCAACGACAACAAGTACGAGTCTGCCTGTGCCGATATCCTTGAGAAGACCTATCCCAAGAAACTGCGCGACACCAAGGCAACAGCCTCAGCCGTCACGAACTGGTTCGTGAAGAATAACGACGACTCCGAAGCCGCCGCGAAGAAACGTGCGAATATCTATCTGCTGCTCGCGAATCCGGAGCTGAAGACCAAGTCCACGTCCTCCGCCTCGAAAAAGCCGTCTTCCGCTTCTGATACCAATTCCGTCAAAGTCACGAAAAAATCCGGCAAAGCGACCATTACCGTGAAGGCTGTCATTGACGCGGACTGCACCAAAAAGGCGTTGACGGAACTTTTCGCCGACCTCGCGAATGATGCCTGGGCCGAGATGAAATAATCTCATCTGACGTGTCCTATCCTTGATGAACAAAACCCGATTCGATTTTTCGTGTCGGGTTTTTGTCACGGACAGCGAAACTATTCTCTCGGAATTTCGTTTCTCATTTAACACCGCGTGATAGAATTGTGACAGAAAAACAAAGGCGGAAATGATGAAAAAAACACTTTTGACGATTATATTGATTTGTTCGCTGCTTTTTGTCAGCGCGTTCCAGGAAGCGGATCTGTCCGGTGAGGACGGATTCATGGACGAGACCGATCTGATTTATGAGCAGGATTATTCCTACGATGACGGCGCTGCGGACAGTAATTCCGATTTCGATTCTGAGATGCCGACGGATTCGGGTTACTACGAGCCGACGGACATCCCAACGCCTGAGCCGACGGCGGAACCCGTTCAGACTTGGCAGGGCATTGATGAATATCAGGTCTCGCTGCTGCAGAACCTTTACAATGCCATGACATCCAACGGGCAGAATTATTCCGGCTGGTTCCGGGATTATAATCCCTGCGCCTGGAATGGTGTGACCTGCGAGAACGGCGTTGTGACCGGGCTGCGCTTCGAGAACCTCGCTTATTTCACGACCTTCCCTGAGGAGATTCTTGCCTTTTCGGAGCTGAAAACCCTGACAATGAAAAACATTCTCATGAAGGGTCCGCTGCCGGAAGATCTCTTCAAGAACCTGCCGAAGCTGGAAGAGCTCATCCTTGAAGGCAACCTGCTGACGGGGACGATACCTGAACTTCCCGAGGCATTCGCGGTTTATCCGATGCTGAAGACGATCCATATTGCCGGCAACCTTCTTGACGACGACAGCAGAACCATGCTGACTTGGGCGGAGTATGCCGATGCTGCGGCGTTCACGCTTGACCCGTTGGAATACCCTGACCTGGATCTCGAACCCGGCCTCGACGGTGGACTCCCGAAAGATTGGAACCGTCTGCCGCTGCTGGCTGACATCGACCTTTCCGGGAATATGCTCAGTGGGGATATTCCCGAGAATTGGGCGGAGCTGCCGCTGACGGAGTTAAATCTTGAGGACGGCGGCACCTTGACCGCGTCCGGATCGCTGTACCAAAACCTCGCGTCACGGGGTCTGAACCTTGCAGGCGTCATCAACAATACCCCCGTTGAGCTGCCTACCGAGATACCGACCGAAGTGCCGACAGAGATTCCTACCGAAGTTCCGACAGAGATTCCGACAGAAATCCCTACCGAAGTTCCGACGGAAGCGCCTGTATATGTTGAAACCATTGTGCCTCCGACAGCGGAACCGGCGCAGCCTACTGCCGCCCCGACTGCTGTTCCAACTGCGGTGCCGACCGGGAAGCCCTCGAAACCGTCTGTCATCTATGTCGTGGTAACGGCCACTCCCGTACCGCAGCGCTGGTATACCGCCACGCCGTACCCGGTTTACAGTTGGAATGTTCCGCAACCGGGACAGAACCAACCGCCGCAGCCGCAGCCTTATCAGGGACAGCCGCAGCAGGGTTATGTCTATCCTACCGCAACGCCTTACAACGGCGGCTATCTGGTCTATCCTACCGCGACACCTTACAATTACAGTGAGCCGCGCTTTGCTACTGCAACGGCAGTGCCGACGGAAGACCCCGGCAAACAGATGGGCTTCACCTATGTTCTTGAGGAAATGACGGAAAGCGTGATTCCGATGACCTGGCGTTACACCGGACTGACGGAATACGCCATATACTTCTATGATTTGGCAGGCAGTCTGTATCCGTCTTATGCCATGAACTGGACCAAGGCGGCTGACATCTGCACAAGTTCGGAGTGCAATTACTCAATCACGATGATCCCCGATGATCTGCTGAACGGCGGCGGCTTCTCCCTGCAGCTGAACGCGAAGGATTCGGCGGGGAATGTCTACCGCTCCGACTTCGTGACGATGCAGGTCAGCGCACCCGAACCGACACCGACTCCGACTCCTGAGCCGGAAGTACAGCGTTCTTTCCTGAGCGGATTCTTCCATTGGCTTTTCGGCCCGATCATTCGCCTGTTCGGTGGAAAGTAAGATTGAAGCATTAATAAAAGACGTGAGCGATGACCGGATGTCAGCATTCGATCATTGCTCACTGAATACAATAAGCCTATGTTTGTATACTTATCGAAAATTCTGACGGCGCTTGCGGCGCCCGGGGCTTTGCTGGCACTGCTGCTCTTGTTCGGTGCGCTGATACGGAAACCGAAGGTGAAGAACGCTGTCTTGTGGCTGGCGTTCGCTTTCCTGATGATCCTCGGCAACAAACTGCCCGGGGCGTATCTCACCCGTCAATTGGAACAGACGTACCCGCCTTATGACGGGACGCAGACAGCAGATGCCATCGTGGTGCTGGGCGGCGGGACTGTCTCGAAATCTTATCCGCGGCAGATCGTTGAGGTGAATGGCGCAGGCGACCGTGTTATCTACGCCTCAAAGCTCTGGCATGACGGCGCCGCTCCGCTGTTGCTCTGTTCCGGAAGCTACATCTCTTGGCGGGACGGGGAAACCGTCGTGGACGGATCCGTAACCTCCCCCGCGTCCGAGAACGCCGAATTGGCACGGATGCTCGGCGTGGATGCCGATGCCATCATTACGCAGGATCGCTCCGTGAACACCGCGGAAGAAGCCCGTGACAACGCCGCGCTGCTGAAGGAACGCGGCATCAAGCGCGTCATTCTTGTCACTTCCGCCATGCACATGCGCCGTGCCGTTGCACTGTTCGAGAAACAGGGACTGGAAGTCATTCCTGCGCCGACAGATTACAGCTACTCCGATGAACAATGGGAGAACGAGATTACTTTCTCCTGGGCGAAGGCTTATGAGTTCATTGTTCCCTCGATCGGCAATATCCGCTCTCTGGAGAACGCGCTGAAGGAGTACCTCGGTTACTTCGTATACGGACTGCGCGACTGGTTGTAAGAAAGACGACAAAACAGGGCTGCCTCAAATGCCTGAATCCGCATTGGGACAGCCCTGTTTTTATTTTGCGTAAATTTCGTAAATGAGTTTGTTCAGCCACCGTTTCGGAAGAGTGCGCACGAGCAGGCACGCCAGCTGATAAGTGATGCCGATGGTATAGATAGGCTTGACGCTTTTTTTCAGCGCCACAGCGCAGATGAATTGCCCCGCCTTGGTGGGAGTCATCCCTGTTTGTTCATCATGTTCCATCTTTGCCACTGAGCGCGCAATACGCCCGCCGTAGGCGTCATCACCCTGCACGGATTTGTCTCGGACGGCGGTGAAGTTGGTCTTGATATCGCCCGGCTGCACGGCGCAGACCGTGATTCCGTAGGGGCGGACTTCATTCCCCAGCGCACAGGTATAACTGTTGATGGCGCTTTTGGAAGCAGAGTAATAGGCTTGGAAGGGGATGGGGACTGCGGCGGCGACGGAGCTGATGTTCACGATGCGTCCGTGTTTCTGTTCCCGCATGATGGGCAGAACTGCCTTGTTGACATTCACCATGCCGAAGAAATTAACATCGAACTGCCGTTTGGCATCCGCAAGTTCGGTAAACTCGATTGCGCCGGAGATGCCGAAACCCGCGCAGTTTACAACGATGTCGATGCGGCCTTCTTTTGCGGCGATCTGTTTTACGGCGGCATCCACCGTGGCTTCATCCGTCACGTCAACAGCGATGTGCGTGAAACGCTCATCATTGGTTTGGCGGCGGCTGAAGGTATAGACGCGGCAGCCCTTCTCAGCAAGAGCGACGGCGGTACACAGACCGATTCCGGAGGTTCCTCCCGTGACGAGAGCGATTGTGTCAGTCATGGCTCAAACAGTCTCCGATAACGGCCGCGGCTTCATCCAGCAAGTCATAACTCAGGGTTGCCATCAGGGATGTGCGGATCATGCTGTTGCCATCCGGCGCGGCGGGGGGCAGCACCGGGTTGACATATACGCCGCCTTCGTAAATTTCGTGACACTTCTGCAGGGTGCGGATCATATCATAGGTGAAAATCGGGACGATAGGGGTTTCGGCTTCGATGATTTTCACGCCGCGCTGTTTCAGGGACCGGCGGAAGTGCGCAGAAAGATCGCGCAGGGTGTCCGTCAGCTCCGGATGCGCTTCGAGATGCTTGAGCGCGGCCATCGCGGCGGCTGCCTGAGCCGGCGGAATGGAAGCGGCGAAAATAAACGGGCGGGAATTATGCTTTACATAGTCGACAACGCGCGCGTCCGCCGCCATGTAGCCGCCGAGGGAGGCAAGGGATTTGGAGAAGGTGCCCATGTAAATGTCAACATCCTTTTCCAGCCCGTAATAACTCGCGGTGCCGCGTCCGCCTTCGCCGATGGTGCCGAGGCCGTGCGCGTCATCAACCATCACGCGGGCACCGTACTGCTTCGCCAGACGGCAGATTTCGGGCAGATTGGCGATGCCCCCGCTCATGGAGAAGACGCCGTCTGTAACGATCAGACAGCCCTTGTCTTTCGGAACGGACTGCAGGCAGTCTTCGAGTTCCTTCATGTCGTCATGATGGAAGCGCAACATTTTACCCCAGCTCAGACGGCAGGCGTCGTAAATCGAGGCGTGGTTTTCACGGTCGAGAATGACGTAGTCGTTGCGTCCGACGAGCGCGGAGATGATGCCCAGGTTGGACTGGAAACCCGATGGGAAGGTGACGGTGGCTTCTTTGCGCAGGAATTTCGCAAGCTCGGCCTCCAGTTCAAGATGAATGGCAAGGGTGCCGTTCAGAAAACGGGAACCTGAGCAACCGGAACCGAACTCCTCAATGGCTTTGACGGCGGCTTCCGTGACTTCCGGACAGGTGGTCAGACCAAGGTAGTTGTTGGAGCCGAGCATAATGCGGCGTTTGCCTTCCATGATGACTTCCGGAGCCTGACGGCTCTCGAGATAGTGAAAGTACGGATAGATTCCCTGATCGCGGGCATCATCCTGCATATAGTGTTCATAACATTTCGCGAAAATATCCATAAATTGTTCCTTTTTATGCCCTGAGGAGGGGCGGTATTTGCATAACAACTTTTGAATTATAAAGGAAAAAAAGTTGTATGGACCGCCCCCGCGAAAAAAGTGATTAGAGAACGGGCTTGTTTTCCCTCATTCAAACGCCCGCTGTCCGGCGGCGCGGCAGGCAAAAAACGTCTCCGTCCATGCAAGGCGTAAATAAACGGCACAGCCTCCTGTTGCAGGAGGCTGTGTGTTGTTTTGCGGATTCGCTTTTACGAGAGTTTCGGGAAGCGGCTGAGAACGGTCGCGGCGGCGGGTTGGACGGTCTTTTCGCCGAATTTCAACTCTGACGGAGCCTTCAGCTTGGCTTTCTCGGCGTTCTGGTAAATAAAGATCTGCGTGCCTTCAGCATTGCAGGTGCGGTCAATGAGCGCGAGACCCATGACGCGACCTTCGGTGTCCGTGGCGCAGCTGGTGACGCGGCCGATGGCCTTGCCCTTGGCATCCAGGACGGGGTCGCCGTGGTGCGCCATGCGCACGACCGTGTCATTGAAGCTCCAGCGGACGGAGATGAGCTTCTGCGCGGCTTCATCCTTGCGGTAGGCATCGCGGCCGATGAACCAGCACTTGAAGGTCTTGACAGAGGAAGCGAAGCCGGCTTCGTTGACCTTGATGCCCATATCGCCCGCCATCTCATGACCATAGAGCGGCAGACCCGCTTCGGTGCGCAGGCTGTCGCGGGCGCCGAGACCGCAGGGTTTCAGTCCCAGCGGTTCGCCGGCGGCAAGCAGCGCGTTCCACAGGGATGGCAGTTTCTCCGGGTGTACGAAGAGCTCGAAGGAAATCTTCTCGCCGGTGTAGCCGGTGCGGGCAAGGTAGAGGTCATATCCGCCGACAACGGCATGGGTGACACAGCCCTTCTTCAAATTCTTGATCTTGGCGGTGTCTTCCTCGTTGCAGCCGAGCTTCAGCAATACCTCAATCGAGACACGACCCTGCAGGGCCAGGTCAACGCGCATACGCTCTCCCGCCTTGGGATCGCGCAGATTTTCGAGTTTGACATTGCGTCCGAAAGCACGGGCGGACGGGCGGCTGCGATCCACGAGGACGGTGCCTTCGCGGACGGCGTTCATCCATGCCCAGTCCTTGTCGTCGTTGGAGGCGTTGACGACAATCAGGTATTTTTCTGCTTCCAAACGGTAGATGATGAGGTCGTCAATAACATTGGCATCTTGGTCAAGCAGGTGCGTGTAGATTGTGTCGCCGACCTTAAGAACGCTGATGTCGTTGGCGCAGACGCTGTTCAGAAAGACGACGGCATCCTTGCCGTTTGCTTCATAGACGCCCATATGGGACACATCGAACAGGCCGCCGGCTTTGCGGCAGGCGTTGTGCTCTTCCTTGATGGATGCGTACCGAACCGGCATATCCCAGCCTGCGAAGGGAACCATCTTGGCTCCGAGGGCTTTGTGTATCTCATAGAGCGGGGTGCGCTTGATCGGCGCGTTCTCATCTTCATCGTAAGCGGAAAAGTCAAATTCCGGCAGCGGGGCGCCCTCATCGGCTTTCATGCCGACGGCGTAGACCTTGGTAAACTGCTTCGCGGCGGAGGGCTTGCCTTCCTGTTTCACGCACTCGGTGACGGAAATCGGCCCCGGCAGGCGTTTGCGCAGGTCGCTGTCGAAGGCGGCGTAGCCGTCGGAAAGGGCGCGCAGCCAGGCGGCGGCGACGGGCGCGTCTTTCGCATCGCAGGCGAATTGATAGGCATCTTCCAATGCCAGCAGCGTGCCGGGGATCTCGACGCCGTTGGCGATGAGAACGGTTTCCTGCTGCTCACCGTCGGAGAGGGACTCCGCGTCGCTGAGAAAGGCGTAGTTGACGAACTCACGGTAATTGCCGCCGCCGATTCGCAAGGCGCCGGATTTGATCTCATCGTCAAGGTAGTAGAAATTCGGGTAGCCGTATTTCGGGTCTTTGTTGAGTGCGGTGTGCTTCTCGATGAGCTTGCGGACGCGAACCTTGGCATCCTCAACCACCGCGAAATCAACACGGGCGCGCTGCAGCATGGTTTTGACACCGGGCATGGTGTAAGGCTTGAAGGCGTAGAGAACGTCGGCGATGATATCGGCGAGCTCTTTCATGTCGTCTTCCTTCATGCCGATCTGGGTGACACAGGCGGTGCCCATGCGGATGCCGCTGGCTTTCATGGCGGACTTGTCGCCCGGGATGGTGTTGCGGTTCAGAACGATGCCGCAGATGTCAAGCACGCGGGCAGCCAGGTCGCCGGAGAGTGTCGTGCCGTCCTCACCCTTGACCGCTTTGCAGTCCAGCAGGAGCATATGGGAATTCGACCCCTGATACGGAACTTTCAGGCCGCGCGCCTTGAACTCGGCAACGAGAGCCTGCGTGTTCTTCAGGATCTGAGATTGGTATTCTTTGTATTCGGGCGTCTTTGCGATCTTGAAAATCGTGGCAAGCGCCGCGAACACCTGCGTATGCGGACCTCCCTGTTCGCCCGGAAAAACGGCCTTGTCAAGCAGCTTCGCGAGCTTTGTATCGGTGGTCAGCAGGCACGCGCCGCGGGGACCGGTCAGTGTCTTGTGTGTCGTGAAAGAAACCACATCGACAATGCCGACAGGGGAGGGAACAACACCGGCGGCGACAAGACCCGCGATGTGGGCAATGTCCGCCAACAGGTACGCGCCGACGGAGTCCGCGATCTCACGGTAGCGCTTCCAGTCCGGGATGTAGGGATACGAAGTGTAGCCGCAGATGATGAGCTTCGGCTTGACTTCGGAAGCGAGCCGCTGCAGCTCGTCGTAGTTGATCATTTCGGTGTCCGGGTCAACGGTGTAATGCACGATGTTATAGAGCTGACCGGTGCGGTTCGCCGGTGAGCCGTGGGAGAGGTGCCCGCCGTGAATGAGATCCATTGCCAGAACTGTGTCGCCCGGGTTGATCAGGTGGTAAACCGCGTTGTTCGCCGGGGCACCGGAGAGCGGCTGCACATTGACGTAAATGTCATCGGCGCTGATGTCAGCATGAGCAAAGAGTTCCGCGCAGCGTCGGCGGGCCAGCGGTTCAAGCACATCCACATATTCCACGCCCTTATAGTAGCGCGGGTCGGAGTTGCGGCGGTAATTGCCGAGGATGTAATCCAGGTCGAGAATACGCTCCTCGGAGAATTTGCGGGTGGCCTCATCCGGATAACCTTCCGCGTAGACATTCTGAAATACGGAGCCGAGGGACTCACGAATCGCATCCGGAGCAAAGGATTCGCTGGCGATCATGATCAGCTTGCGCTTCTGGCGCTCGGCTTCAAGATCAATGATGTTCGCGATCGCCTCGTCGACATCGATCAGCTTGCCGTGAAACATATAATTGTCCATAGTCCTCCTGTGGAAAATGCTAAACATCACCGCGGTATTCGGCGGCTTTTTTTTAATTATAATGGAGAATTTGAACTCCGGGTCATTCTTTCATAACTCGTAACTCCGCAGCGAGATAATGTATAATTATCCTCATGAACACATTGCTGAGCCTGTTATTCGCCTTTTTTGCCGCTTTGGCGTTCGGGATGCCGTTTGAAATACTGAACACGGCGGAGATTGCCGCACGGATGCCGGAGGGGACGGTGCCGGAGAAAATCTCCGCCTTTTTGCCGGTGTTCGGGGAGCGGGTGTATCCGCAGGCGATCCTGCTCTTTCCGCTGTTTTTCTTTGTGATCCGCGCTTTGATGAAACGGATTCACGGGCGGCGGTTTTCGCTCGCGGCACTGATTCTCGCGCTTGTGTACAGCGGCTGTCTGATCTGCGGCGAATGCGGGCTGGCTTGCGGGACGATGGCGCCGCTTTTCTCGAATATGCCGCAGTGCCTGACGACAGGGATTCGGGTGATCGGGTTCGCGCCCTTTTTCTATCTGCTGACGCGGGCAGGGTTCGCGGCGATTGATGAGATGCCTGCGGAGGGTAAACTCGGACGGCTCTCCGCGTTCATCTTTGAACGACATTCTTTCCTTTTGCCACTGTGCATCATTCTCGTATGCTGGCTGCCGACAATCATTGTCTTTTATCCCGGCTTTGTCCCCTCGGATGGGCTGAAGCAGCTGAATAACTTCTTCGGCTCCGGCAACTTCACGGACAATCATCCTGCCTTTTCATCCATGCTGATGGGCTGGGCGATGAAGCTCGGACGCCGTCTCGGCTCGGATAACCTCGGTCTGTTCCTCTTCACGGGACCGCAGGCATTGATCAACGCTCTCGTTATGGCGGCGTGCTTCCCGATGTTCAGGCGTTTGAAGTCGCCTGTTTGGCTGCGCCGGCTGACGCTGGCGGACTTCGCTTTGGTGCCGATTTGGTCGAATTACGCTTATTCGCTGCTCAAAGACAGCCTTTACATGGCAATGATTTTGCTTTTCTGCCTGCAGCTCATCGCGATTATTCTCGATGCGGAGGGCTTCTGTGCGAAGGCGGGCGGACTTGTGTTGATGACGTTCTCTCTTACGCTGATGACGTTGGTTCGCCATGAAGGGCAGTATGTCGCCGCCTTGGTTTTTCTGACCCTTTTTACCTTGCCCGGACCGCGCCGTCAATGGAAAAAGCTGCTGCCGGTTTTGCTCATTCCGCTGCTCATTGTCAATGTATTCAACCGCGTGATCCGCCCGAAACTCGGAATCGCGGATGCCCCTGCCCGTGAGGCGCTGACCATGCCCTTCCGCCAGACGGCCGCGGTGATTATTCATGATGAAGAGAGTATCAATGAAGAGCAGTCCGCTGTACTGCGTGAATTGTTCGATTACGACAAAATCGCGTCACAGTTCAGTGTGGAGACCGCTGACGAGCTCAAGGGCTTGTTTGATCCGTGGGCGGAGCCGGAGCGCATCGCGGCGTACCTGAAGGTCTGGGCAGAGCTGGGTCTGACTCATCCGCTGACGTATTTGGACGTCTTTCTGAGCAGCAACACGCGCTATTACGATCCCTTCGCCGCTCCGCATCGCGATATCTACGGCTGGTACGGCATCGAGACGGAAGCGCACGTGAACAAGGGGCTTTTTGACCTGCACTACGACGGACGAACCGCGGCACTGCGTTCCGTTTTGACGAATCTTGCCGACGCCTGTCCCCGTCTGCCTCTGATCTCGCTTTTCTACTCCCTCGGACTCAATGCCTGGGTGTTGATGTTCGGCCTCGCGAACCTGCTGCGGAGGAACGTCCGCGGTGTCATCATCCCCCTGCTGCCCGCACTGATCACCTTCGTCATGCTCCAGAACTCGGCTATTAACGGCTTCTTCCGCTACATGCTCCCGATGATGATCACGCTGCCGCTGTGCTTTAAAAAGCAATGAGGTGCGGACGGTAATTTGCGCTTTCCTCTTTTGTCACGATGAAACCACATCACGCTGAACAAGCGAAAGGAGTGCCATAGATGAAAACCATGCTGCTGATCGTGAACCCCGTGGCGGGGGCGAAACTGTCGGTGTCATATCTTGCCGATGCTGTTCGGGCTTTCAACGCGGGCGGGTATGAGGTGAGCGTTTTTGTTACGGGTGCCAAAGGCGACGGGGCGTCTTACGCTGCTGAGATGACGTGTACCGGGTGCCGTTTTGACCGTGTCTGCGCGATCGGCGGAGACGGGACACTCAATGAAGTTGTCTCCGGCATGGTGCGGGCGGAAAGTACGCTGCCGCTCGGGTATATCCCTGCCGGGTCAACGAACGATTTTGCAACGACGCATCACCTCAATACCGCCCTCCGTCCTGCCTGCCGTGCGATTCTCGGGGATACTTACAAGTCGGTTGATATCGGACGAATCGGCGATAGATGCTTTACCTATGTTGCGGCGTTCGGTGCCTTTACCAACCTGACCTACACCACATCCCAACAGCTCAAAAACGCCCTCGGCTACACCGCCTACATTGTGGACGGTGTTCGCGAACTGGCGAAGCTGTCTCCGCAGCATATCCGCTTCACCGTTGACGGGAAAATCTATGAGGATGATTACCTCTTCGGTGCCGTGAGCAACTCCACTTCAGTTGCGGGACTGCTGACATTGCCTGAGCATATTGTCTCTACCAATGACGGGAAGTTTGAGGTTCTGCTCATTCGTAAACCGGGCTTTGCCGGCGCACTGACGAACGTGCTTTTCAGCATGGCAGCCGGCACTTACGATGCGGACGGGATGGTGCTCCTCTCCGGGAGTGAGATCACTGTCTCGTCGGATCAGCCGATTGAATGGTCGCTGGATGGTGAGCACTGCCGCACCGAAGGCACCGTCACGATTGAAAACCTTCACAATCGCCTGACGTTGATAAAGTAGCGGGAAGTCAGAAAAGCGAACCGTGGGCAGTTATTCTCTGTCCACGGTTCGCTCATGATGATGGGAAGCCGGGAATTTGTGAAAAACTCCCAACTCCTTATGCTTTAGTCCCGATTGAAATTACTGATCCGCACCGAAGTCAGCGCGGTACGCGGCGGCGAGTTTCTCCGGCCAGTCGCCGACAGGTTCCAGCCGGCCGGTGAAGAAGCGCAGGGTCTTCGGCTCGTGGATGAAGCGCAGACCGCCGACGAGGTTCCGGTGTTCATAGAGCCACTCGACGCGGTCAATGGCATAGATCGTCTGGGAGAGGGTGAAGACGCGGCGCGGGAAGGCAAGGCGGACGAGCTCCATAGAGGCGAGGCGTTCGCTGCCGTCCGGATTGCGTTCTTCGGAGAGAGTACCGCGTTCCATGCCGCGGATGCCGCCTGCGATGTAGAGCGCACAGACCAGAGCACCCGCCGGGTACTGTTCCTGCGGTACATGCGGAATAATGCGGCTGGCATCCAGATGCGCACCCAGACCGCCTCCCGGCGTAATCACGGGGACGCCGGCTTTCGCCAGTTCATCAACAGCGTACTTGATGAAGATCGGTCCCTGGGAAATGATGTCCATATCCATGGATTCATCGAAGCCGACAGTCATCGCCTCCATTTCCTTCACGGACATGCCGCCGTAGGTCAGGAAACCCTCATACATGGTGACGGCATCCTCAAGGGTGCGGTACATGGACTCCTCACGGCAGCAGATTGCGCCGCCGCGGGCGAAACCGAACTTGCGGGCGGAGAAATAGATGATGTCGAAGAGGTCGGCGATCATGCGGGTGATCTCACGGACGCTCTTATCCTTCATGGAATCTTCGCGGATCTTGATGAAGTAGAGGTTATCCTGCAGCAGAGAGGCATCAAGAATGGTGACAATGCCGTGCTTTTTTGCGATTTCGGTTGCGGCTTTCATGTTCTCGTAGGAAATCGGCTGTCCACCGATGAGATTGGTGCCGGCTTCAAGGCGCATGAACGCGATGTTGTCAACGCCTTCACGGGCAATGCACTCCTCCAGCCGCTCGAGGTCAATGTTGCCCTTGAACGGCAGCGTGCTGTCCGGTTCCAGCCCTTCATATTTCACCAGTTCTTCCACGTGACCGCCTTTTCGGGTGATGTGCGCCTTCGCGGTGGTGAAATGGTAGTTCATGATGACGCAATTGCCCGGCTTGACAAAGCGCTCGGCGAGGATGTTCTCGCAGGCACGGCCCTGATGCGCGGGAGCGACCCATTTCATGCCGAAGATCTCTTCCAGTTTGTCACGCATACGGTAGAACGTCTCGGAACCGGCATAGGCATCGTCGGCGCGCAGCATGGCGGACTGCATGTTGTCGCTCATGGCGTTGACGCCGGAGTCTGTCAGCATGTCCATGAAAATATCGCCGTTGTGCAGCTGAAACGTGTTGAACCCCGCCGCGTACATTTTCTTCACGCGTTCGTCAACGGGCAGCAAATGCAGCTGCTGGACAATTTTGACTTTATGCAGTTCCATCGGGATGGGATCATGTTTGTAAAACTTAATTTCGGGCATATGAATCGCGAACCTTTCAGACAATAAAATCTCTGTCAATCATAAACCCGATGATGACATTTGTTGAATTGATATGTATGATATAATGTATCAAAAGTTTCGATAGAGAGGGGCAATATGGAGATACGCAATTTAAAGACATTCCTGCAGATTGTCGAATCGGGCAGTTTCACAAAGGCGGCGGAGATGCTGGGGTACACACAGTCGACGATCTCTTCCCAGGTGAAACAGCTGGAGACGGAGCTTGACTGTCATCTCTTTGACCGCATTAACCGGACGGTCAAGCTGACCGACAAGGGAGAGCTGCTGCTGCGGCACGCGCTTCAAATCGGGCATGACCTCGACAAGATGGAGGAAGACTTCAACGCTGTGGAAGGTGTCTCCGGACAGGTGCGGATCGTCAGTCCGGATTCTATCTGTGAGAAAATGATGACCGCACATTACGCCGAATTCTACCGCCTCTATCCCCACGTCAGCCTGTTCTTCTCGACTGCCAACACCGAGACGATGCTCTCCATTCTTGAACGCAATGAGGCGGACGTGATCTTCACGCTGGATAACCACGTCTACCGTGAGAAATTCATCACGGCGAAAGAGGCCCCCGTGCCTCTGCATTTCGTGACGCGAGCCGACTCCCCGCTGGCGAACGCGGAGAAGCTCGGAATCCGTGACATCCTCGACAAACCCTTTCTGCTGACCGAGCACGGCATGTCTTACCGCAAGGTTCTGGATGACAAACTCGCCGAGGAATCTCTGCAGATTCGCCCGGCACTGGAGACAGGCCGCACGGATTTGATCATTGCCTGTCTGGAAAGCGGCGACGGAATCAGCTTCCTGCCTGAATTCGTGACGAAGGAGGCGATTGAAGAAGGACGTCTGGTCTACCTGGATATCGCGGGCTACAATCTCACGATCTGGAAGCAGCTGCTCTATCACCGCGACAAGTGGCTCTCCAAAGCCCTCCTCTCCTTTATCGAGTTCGTGATGGAATATGAGTTCAGATGGTAACGATAAAGATAATTAGGCGCGAATAAAACAAGAAAGAGTGACAGAAGACCGAGTACTGCTGACTTTTCGGAGAAATGAGAAATTATGGATGAATTACATGTCATGAGTGAAAGCGGAATTTCCCCAATCAATCCCGGCTTTTTTGAAAGTGTTTCTGATGTGTTGTCTCGGGCAAGAAAAAACGCCAAGACTGCCGTTAATCTCTCTATGGTCTATGCCTATTATGAAATCGGCAGGATGATTGTTGAGGAAGAACAGCACGGACAAAACAGGGCTGCTTATGGGAAACAGATCGTACAGGAACTGTCAAACTACCTTACCAAGAAATTCGGAAAGGGGTTCTCGATAACAAATTTGAAGCAGATGAGGCAGTTCTATACTGTTTATTCGCTTGATCAAATCAGTCAGACGCTGTCTGACCAATTCGGGAATCTACCCGCGGTGGGTACGGGCAGGAAGTTTTATCTGAGCTGGTCTCATTACCTCAAACTCATGCGGATGGAAAACGTGGATGAACGTCATTTCTATGAAATCGAGTCCGTGAAGAATGACTGGAGCCTGAGCGAGTTGAAACGACAGTATAACACTTCTCTGTATGAGCGATTGGTTCTCAGCTCGGATAAGGATAAGGTTTATCGTCTTGCCTTAGAAGGGCAGACAGTAGAAACGCCGAAGGACGCGGTCAAAGACCCTTATGTATTGGAATTCCTCGGTCTGAAAGAGCTGCCTGAATACTCAGAAAGTGAGCTGGAGCGCCGCGTTATTGATAATTTACAGCAGTTCCTTCTGGAACTTGGCACCGGCTTCGCTTTTATCGGAAGACAGGTTCGGTTCACATTTGATGAAGAGCACTTCATGGTGGATTTGGTTTTCTATAACCGTCTGCTGCGTTGCTTTGTGTTGTTTGACTTGAAAATCGGCGAACTGAAACATCAGGATATCGGTCAGATGCAGATGTATGTCAACTACTATGACCGCAAGGTGAAACTGCCGGAAGAGAACCCCACGATAGGCATTGTGTTATGCAAAGACAAGAATAACGCCATCGTGGAAATGACTCTGCCGGAGGATAACACCCGGATTTTCGCGAGCAAGTATGAGACGGTTTTACCAAGCAAAGAGGCATTGCGAAAGCTGCTGGAAGAACAAATAAAAGGCTGTTAGGAGTTGTTTCCTTATTTTCTGCTCAGGCACCGCTTGTAAA
The DNA here is from genome assembly GCA_963618265.1 of bacterium. GTDB lineage: Bacteria > Chloroflexota > Anaerolineae > Anaerolineales > Anaerolineaceae > Flexilinea. The sequence goes on along the minus strand of CAVESB010000003.1, from coordinate 48,191 downwards.
TGTGCGGTTTAGTCCGTAGTGGTTGGTTGGATTCGGTTCGCTGCGTATGCTCCTCACTGTTTTACACCGTGTCCACGAAGTTGCGCTCGATCTTGGTATAGACCATGGCACCGAAGATGAAGATCAGGATGGCGAAGACGGCGGACCAGACAAGTCCGAGGGGCTGAATGGAACCGGAGCCGAGGATGATGTAGCGGAAGAACTCCATCGGGGCGGTGACGGGGTTGATCAGCATCAACGTTCGCATTTTACCGGCACCCAGCTGCGAAAGCGGGTAGACCACCGGGGTGATATACATCCAGAGATTAATGGCGAAGTCGAAGATCAGGCCGATATCGCGGTATTTGACGGTCAGTGCCGAGATCAGAATGCCGATACCGGTGCCCATGATGCCGAGGAAGAAGAGCAGTACGGGAAGCAGCAGCCAGCACCACCAATTTGGGTGAATTGCCCCGCGGATGACGTAAATAACGACCAGTACCAGTACCAGACTCATGCGGATGCCGAACTCAATCAGCGAGGTCAGCATCTCCGAAATCGGCACGGTCAGGCGCGGAAAATAGACTTTCCCGAAGAGGTTGGCGTTCACGGTGAAGGTTTTCCCGTTCTTATGCAGACAGGATGAAAAAAAGTTCCAGCATGCTTGTCCGGACAAATAGAATAAAAACTGCGGCACGCCCTCTGTCCCGATCTTTGCGATGCTGCCGAAGACGATCATATAGAGCAGAGAGGAGATCAGCGGGGTGATGAAGATCCACAGCGGACCGAGGATGGTCTGTTTATAGTAGATGATGAAATTCCGCTTGGTGAAGAGCTTGACCAGATCCCGGTAATTCCAGATGTCCTCAAAATGAGGCGTCCAGGTATCTTTCGCGTCGATATGGGTATGGTTCATGCCTGCTCCTTTTCGAATGAGACGTTGAGCGGGTTCAGCCGTACCTGTCCCCAGGAGGCGTACATGGTGGGGTGCTCTGCGCTGTTCGGAACATCATCAATCTGAAGCACCAGTCCCGGTTTCGCAACGGCGTAATCATGACTTGACCCGTATTTATCATAAGTGCCGGTCGCAATGTCGATGGAGTACGTTCCCGGAGCGAGCCGGTCGGTGTCCATCTCCGCGAGAAGGTCATACTCACCCGCGGTCAAGTCATGCGTCTTCGGCTCCATCATGATGCCGACAGGTTTATTCGTGCCGTGGATGACATGGAAGCGCACACTGATGCCGGCTGTATCCCGTAAAACGGAAGTCTTGAGCTTCACGCGGACTTTCTCTCCGCAGGTGTAAATCGGCTCGTCCCGATCGGTCAAGGTGACGCCGGTGAGCTTGAGCGGAGAATTGACCATCACCCGGGATTCCCGGATGTCGAGGACGCGCGTGCCCTTCAGGATACCGTCCATACCGGAGTATCGTTCAATCGCGGTTTCGGGGTCGCCGTCATAGATGATTTTGCCTGCGTTCATCACGATGCAGCGGGTACAGAGGCGGCGGATGGTGTCCATATTGTGGCTGACATACAGCACAGTGTGACCGTTGCGCACGCTTGTGTCTTTCATTTTGTCCAGACATTTCTTTTGAAACGCGATATCGCCGACGGCCAGCACCTCATCCATGATCTTGACCTCGGAATCCAGGTGCGCCGCGACGGAAAATGCCAGCTTGACATACATGCCGGAGGAATAGCGTTTCACGGGCGTATCAATAAAGTCTCCGACTTCGGAAAACTCAATAATTTGCGGCAGTTTCCGATCAATCTCTTTTGTGGTCATACCGAGGATCGCGCCGTTCATGTAAACATTCTCGCGCCCGGTCATTTCGCTGTGGAAACCGGTTCCGACTTCAAGCATGGAGCTGATGCGTCCCCAAATATCAATTGTTCCCGTGGTCGGGGCTGTGACGCGGCACAGCAGTTTGAGCAAGGTGGACTTGCCCGCGCCGTTCATGCCGATAATGCCGAGAGCTTCGCCCTTCCTGACATCAAGGTCGATGCCGTTCAGTGCCATGAAGGATTCGCCCACGAGGCGTTCCCGCGCGTGCAGCTTCTTGTTCGGGTCTTCCTGCCCGCGCAGCCTCGCCATGAGGCTTTGAATATCCTTCGTCAGAGTACCGTAACCGATCTGCCCGAGGCGGTATTCCTTGCTGACTCCCCGTAGACTGATTGCCAATTCGTTGTTTGCATTTTCTGCCATGATAATCATTATACCAGTGAAAAGCTCATTCAAAGCCTTTAATAAAAAGCGCTTCCCCGAGAATCGCTGCTTTGCGGAGCGCGAAGCGAAAAACAGGGATGATGACGGGGATCAGGCCGCGCGGATCGGTCGGTTCGCAGCCGCGGGCGATCTGTCCCTCACGCAGCTCGTGATAGCTTTGCCGCAGAATCGGCAGGAACGCCACGGCGATCATCAGCGATACGGTGTAATCCCGCGGCAGTTTCAGTTTCTTTTCCGCTGTCTCTGCAATAGATTCAAGCGGTGTGGTCATGACAAAGACCTGAGCGGCAGTGATAACGGCGCTCAGACGGAGGAAAAGCGCTAATGTGTCACGCCATGGACTGAAGAAAAGATTAAACAGACAGCCTACCGCGAACGGAATGAGCGCGCTTTTCATCCTTCCCATGACGCGTGAGAAAGGCAGCCGCGCGAGGAAAATCAGACACAGCGCGGCACAGAGATACACGGACGCGCCGATGAGCCCCCCGGCGGCAAAGCTCAGTGCTGCGAAGACGCAGAGTGCCGTCAACTTGACCTCGGTTGAGGCGCGGTGGATGATGCTGTTTCCGGGGCTGAATTGCGTGTACATTAGGAAAGACCTCCGGAGAGGACAACCGTGTGCCCTGTATGGACATATTCCGTGATGAAGTCATTCAACTTACAGATGCCGGCATTGTCCAAGTCCGCGTAAGGACAGTCGAGCAGCAGCAGCCTCGGCTCGGAAGCGATGACACCGGCGAGGGCGGCTTTGCGCTGTTCTCCGCCGGAAAGCTTCATCGGGTTGCGTTGCCAAAGATTTTCGGACAGCCCAACGCGGCGCAGTGCCTTCTCTGCCGCTTCTTGCGCGTTCGGCAGTCCGTAATTTTTCGGAGCGTACATCACATCTTCAATGACGCTGTTCATGAACAACTGACGCCCGGCATGGGATCCGGCGTATCCGATCTCACGGCGGACGGGCAGCCTGATTTCGCCCGAATCCGGCTTGGTCAATCCTGCCATCAGGCGCAGCAGGTTCGTTTTTTCGGAACAGTCTGCCCCGATCAATTCATAAAACCCGCCGGCACGTAATTCGCAGGAACACCCGTCAACCTGCTTGATTTCCAGAACAGTCTCCCCGGCGCTTTCATACGCACGCAGCGTTGCTGCGCCGAGAGGGATATCTCTCGCGCCGTCAAAACCAAGCGGCAGGATCGCCTCTTTGTCTTCATTGTCGCCGCCGAGTTGTATTACACGGTCTGTTAAAGCTAACTGCTGCGGATTGTGGGAAGCGAGGAGCACGGTCATGCCGCGGGTACGGGCATCGTCAAGGACTTCCGCGAGCAGTTCGTGATTGCCGTATGACAGCGGCTCGTCAAGGAGCAGAAGATCGGGGTGTTGGGAATACACCGAGGCGAAGGCGGCGCGTTCCGACTCATCGCTGTTCATTTGAAAATAGGAATGCTCGTCCAATCGGAATAACGCACGGAGTGTCCGAAAGTATTTTTCTGAGAATTCCTCTCCGCGGACGCGCAGCCCGAAGCGGACATCTTCACGGAGCGAGGAGAAAATGAGATTGTCTTCCGCGTGTTGGCAAACCAACGCTCCGCGGACTCCCGTGTATCGCTTGCCTTCCGCGTCGGCATCCAGACCCGCTAAGAAGCGCAACAGGGATGTTTTGCCGGAGCCGTTCGGACCCGACAACCCGACGGTTTCTCCGCGTTCAACGTGTAAGGTGAAAGGGCGTTCGGGCAGGTTTTGCGTACGGAGTTCTTTCAGGTTGATCACGACACGTCCACGCTTTTGAGAATGACCGCTGAGATGGTGCCGATGACAATGCCGGCAATGATGCCGCTGATGAGAAGAACCGGCAGGTAATGAAATACCTTGGCATTGCGCAGCAACAGCGCGGCGGCGGCGCATTGGGCTAAATTATGAGAGACAGCACCGGTGACGGAAATTCCTATGCGGCCAAAAAACGGCAGCTTTTTCACCAGACTCATCATGAGAATCGAGAACACGGCACCCGCGAGACTGTAGACCATCATCGCCGGATTCCCGAACAGCATGGCCGAGAGGAACACGCGGAGCAGGCTGATGACAAGTGCGTCCCGGGTTCCGAGACGTTCCAGCGCGTAGATGGTTACAATGTTCGCGAGTCCGAGCTTGACGCCGGGGATTGCGATTCCGATAGGGATAAAGCTCTCGATGTAGGAAAGGATCATCGCCAGGGCAATCAGCACACCCCGCAATGCGGCGGCTTTTCCGCGGCTCATCGTGTCATTCGTCATCGCTTACCTCCACGATCAAACCGTGCGGCAAACAGATAATCGTTGCCCCCGGCTTTGAAACCGCGCCCTGAAGCTCACAGGTTTTATCGGGACAGTCCGCGTCCGTGACGAAAACTGTTCCTCCGCTGATGTTGACGGTGTTCGTCCCCTTGTCCGTTGTCACGGTATAGACCGCGTCTTGATCCATGGGCAGCTCCGTCAACAGCACATTCTCGGAATAGATTCGCACGGTCAGACCCGAAGTGCTGCGCCCGCGGTACAAGAGGAACGCTCCGCCGAGAAGGGCGAGGAGCAGAATCAATATGAGATCGGCGCGGGTGAGGGCGGTGCGTTTCATTCGGGCAGTTCTCCGAGTGTGTATCCCGAAGCAGTGAGTGAAAAACTGTCCCTGATTCCGTTCGTGACCGTGACGGTATGATCGCGGCTGACGAAGACCGCTTCCGCGTTGTATTCTTTCAGGAGGTCAAGCGAGGCGTTGACACCGAGGATGTAACAAGCGGTGGAGAGTCCATCCGAGATCAGACCGCTGTCATACGTGATAACCGTTGCTGAAAGCAGCTCACTTTCCGCGGGGCGGCGGGAGCGGCCGTCAATGATGTGTTCAAAGACCTGTCCGTTCCATTGCACTTGCTTTTCGTACCCGCCGGAAGTTGAGATGAAAGACTTTTTCCCTTTTTCGCCTTTGATTTTCAGAATGCCGAGGTATTCAGTCGGCAGCCCTTCCGGGTCGCGGATACCGATCTCGAAATCAGCTCCCTTGGTTCCGTAGACGAGCACGCTTCCGCCCGCCGCCAGAACCGCTCCGTCGGCATTGATTTCAGATGCCGCGATGTCGAGGGCGTATCCCTTGCCGACAGCACCGAAGTCCAGCTGCACCGCCGGGTCGTCCTTGGTCAGTGTGCGGGCATCCGTGAACGTCAGGCGCCCGTATCCGCAGATCGCCGCACTGAGCTCCGCTTCGCTTGGCGGGGTGTAGTCCGTTTTCCCATCATAGTCCTCAATACCCCAGAGCGCGATAACGGGACGCAGCGTGAGATCCAACGCGCCGTTCGTTCGGGCAGACAGCTCCAGAGATGTTTGAACCGCCTCCGCAAGGGTGTTGCTGAGTTGCATCCCGTTTTGCGATTCGTTGAAACGGCTTACTTCCGAACCCGCTTCCCGCCATGACAGGGTTTCTTTGTCGAGCGCGTCAATCCGTTTCAGCAGAGCGGATGCCTCTTCGTTCATATTCTCCCGATCCCACAGGGACAGCCGGATGATAGTTCCCATCGCGACAGCGTTTCGCGTTACCGGCTCAGGATGTTTGAATCCGCATCCTATCAAAACCGTCCCGAGGACACAGATCAGAAGAAGAGAATAAAGCTTTTTTTTCATGGCGGTTCAAATTATAAAGGATATTCGACAAACAGGAAACAGACATTGGTGTTTGGTGATTGCCGGGCGGAGCGTGAATTGAGAAACTGCGCAGAAGACAGAGAGACACTGACCCTTGTTTCGGAAGAGCTGAAGCGGAAACGTAATGGGCAAAACGCGGATTTTTCAACGCCGCACTCCGCATTTTTCTTGCGATTAGTTGCCGATAACAAAAATTAGTTTAATATAACCGATTATCTTGACAATTTTGAAAGAATGATTATATTTATCTTGTATTCGTTAGTGATGACTAATTAAAAATAGCGATCACTAACATTTGGACAATAAAAACAGAGCAAACTTGATTCATGAAACTTGCTGCATGGTTCTGAACCGGCGGCGGAAAGGCAATGAGAGGGCAATATGGAAAACAAAAAGAGCTGGATCGACAACATTCCGCTGTATCTGGTCATTCTGATGGTTGTTATCCTGCTGATCCCGACGGTTATGACGATTCGGGAGACTGCCGGTGGGGCGAAAGTTTCTGAAGACTCTGCCGTTACGGAAAACGGTGAGCAGTATTACCTGACCTGGGAAGAATATGTCGCGGGTCACGGCATCACCGAATGGAACTGGAATGACGCGGCGCTCGCGATTGAAGAGGTGGCGGATCACGCTGCGGATCTCTATGAAGCCGGCGATAAGAAAAACGCCTACGAGTTCGCGAAAGCCACTTACTGGGGGTATTACGAGACGACAGGCTTTGAGCGCAATACGATGAGCTTCATCTCCGGTGCGCGTGTCAGTGCCACGGAACTGCAGTTCACGACGCTGCGGAAGTCCGTCAAAAAGGATCTCGGCATTGAGACTGTCCGCGCAGAAGCTGTGAAGCTCGCCGATATGCTCAAGGAAGACGGCTTGATCCTCAGCCCGGAGGGTCCGATCGCTCATTCCGTGAGCAATGAAACTGCCTCCGATGCCTCTGCCGAAACAGCTGAAGGCTCCACCGGTTCCAAGATCGCGGTATTCCTCGGTTCGTTCAGCATCATCGTGCGTGAAGGTCTTGAGGCCATCCTGGTTGTCGGCGCGATTGTCGCCTACTTACAGAAAACCGGGAACAAGAAGGGCGTGGTTTGGACCTATTGCGGTGCTGCGTTCGCGATTGTCTGCAGTTTCGCTCTCGCGGCTCTGCTCTCCTATGTCAAAAAGATCAATCCCGAGACGACAATGTCGCAGGAGATTGTGGAAGGTCTGGCGGCATTGACCGCGGTTGTGGTTCTCTTCTGGACCTCCAACTGGATGATTTCGAAGTCTGAATCCGCCGCCTGGAACAAATACATCAAAGGGAAAGTCGCCGATTCCTCAAAAGACGGGAACCTCTTCGCTCTGGCTTTCACTGCCTGGCTTGCGGTTTTCCGTGAAGGTGCCGAAGTAATCCTCTTCTACCAGCCGATGTTGAACGAGAAGCATCCGGAAATGGTCTGGACCGGTTTCGGTGTCGGGTGCGTTGTCCTTGTGATTGTCTTCCTCCTGCTGCGTTTCCTGACCGTGAAGCTGCCGCTGAAGCCCTTCTTCCTCTTTACCGGCGTCCTGATGGCCATTATGACGGTCTGCTTCTTCGGCGCGGGCATCAAGGAGCTGATGGAAGGCGGTGTCTTCGATGAACACATGAGCTGGATGGTTTCTTCTCCGAAATGGCTGTCTTGGATTCCTTACAATGATGTTCTGGATGTCTTCGGCATTTACCCGCTCGTCGGTACCGTTATCCCGCAGTTGATCCTGACTGTCATCATCATTGTCACCTTCGTTATCACGCTGAAACGCGGTAAGAAGGCTGCCGAGGAAAACGCGGAAAGCGGCGATGAAGATCGGGTTGAGGAAGTTTCCGCAAACTGAATTGTGAACAACGCCCGCCATCCCGACGGATCGGGCTGTCAAATAAAAACTTTTGAAGGAGTTTGTAAAATGAAAAAAACTTTATCAGTCGTATTGATGTTTGTCATGGCGCTCGCCATGGCCGTCACAGCCAACGCTCAAACCGGTTTCACCGAATACCCGATTTTCGAGGATGAAGAAGTCGGCTTCATGAATGTCAACGCTGTTTACTTCCAGCCTGTTCCGATGTCCAACGGCAACGAGAACGTTGAGGATTTCGACATTCATCTTGAGTGCGATGTCTCCGCGATGGAAAATGACCTCGGCTATGGCATCGGCGATTGGGTTCCGTATCTGACCGTTGATTATGTCGTCACCTCCGAAACCAACGGCAAAGTTGCCGCCGAAGGTACCTTCATGGTCATGTCCGCTTCCGACGGCCCGCACTATGGCGCCAACATCAAGCTCGACACCGCTGACACCTACACTGTCAAGTTCATCTTCCATAATCCCGAAGAGAATGGCTACCTCATTCACACCGATGCCGAGACCGGCCCGGGCGGACTGTTCGACGAATACTTCGCTGACGGCAATCTTGAGGTCGAAGTCGGCGGTTGGGATTACACCCCGCAGGAATGGTAAACAGTTTCCTCTAACTGACCATTGAATTCGGCGGAGGCGGGCCGCAAGGTTCTGTCTCCGCTGAACGCTGTAAGGATCGTGCCTGTGCCGTCAGGCAAGGTGAAAAGCCCTGCTCTTCACTTTCTCTGACTGTATTAGGAAAAGGAGACTGAAAAGTGCTGCGTTATCTGATCTTAGTCATTCAAAACTTATTTGTGACGGCAGTAACCACGGGTATGCTTTTCGCGTATGTCGGCAGTCAAGGCAGCCGCGGCGCGAAGCGTGTCCTGACGGGTGGTGCTTTGTTCGGTATTGCTGCCGCTGTCGTTATGGCTGTTGTGAAGAACACCACGAGCAAGATCCACACAGGGTATTGGAATTTTTACACCTTCACGGTATATACTCTCGGCGTTATCCTGTTCATCGTTATGACTTTGCCCGCTGTACAAAAGAAGTTCCCGCTCGGTGCGGGGATTGCCGGGGCGATCGTTGCCGCCGCCGGGTTCTTTTACACGCTGCCGGATGTCATGACATATCCGTATGTGTTCAACCTCAACGGCGCGTCTGTGTTGTCAACAGCGTTCTTCGGTCGATTCGCCGGCTGGATCTTCGGCCTGATCACCGCGCTGCTGATTTTCCTCGCGCATAAACACCTCGGCAAACGCATATCCTCAAGCACGGTTCGCGGATTACTGGATGTCATTTTGGTGCTCACTGCCGGGGAACGAATGATTCGCGGTTTGGATACCTTGCGCTCTACCCGTGTGATCACGGATAAGGCTGTCGGACATAACATTTTCGTCGCCGCGAAATTTGTGAACAACAACAGCAATCTCTTTATATACCTGACGCTGCTCATTTCCGCTGTGATCCCGGTGCTTCTTTTCGTCCGCAGTTACAGTATCACGGAGCCTTACAAGAACAGTGCAGAACGCCGCAAGCTGCTGGCGGCGAACCTGAAGGATCGCCGCTGGGCTGTGGTTCTGCTGCTCTGCTGCCTGCTTACCATCCTCTGTCTGACCTGGTTCACCGATATCAGCTCCGCGAAGGTTGAGCTCTCCCCGATTGAGGACAGCATTGTCAAAGATGATGCCGTGTATGTTTCCTTCGATCAGGTCAGCGACGGACATTTGCATCGCTTCGCCTGGACCTCCGAGAACGGTGTGGAAATTCGCTTTATCGTAATCAAAAAACCGAATTCATCCTCTTACGGCATCGGGCTTGACGCCTGTGACATTTGCGGCGAGACCGGTTATTACGAGAAGAACGGCAAGATTGTCTGCAAACTCTGCGATGTCGTGATGAATATCAACACCATCGGCTTTAAGGGCGGATGCAATCCGAAAGTTATTGATTACTCAATCAAGGACGGCTATATTATCGTGCCGATTTCCGCTCTGCTGGAGCATGAGAAAGATTTTAAATAATCGGCGGGAGGACAGAATATGTTTTTCAGAATGATTTGGGGCGCTTTGACCCGTCAGAAAAGGAAGATGCTGATGATCTCGCTGACCATCGCCCTCGGCGCGTCTCTTGCGACTGCCATGCTGAATGTGATGCTGGATGTCGGCGATAAGATCAATCAGGAGTTGAAGACTTACGGCGCGAATATTACCGTGGTGCCGAAGACGACAGCGGCGTTGAACAACCTGTACGAAATCGAGGGCGGCACGGATGACGCTTCGCAGTCTTATCTGCTTGAGGATGAACTCGGCAAGATTAAAACCATCTTCTGGGCTTTCAATATTGTCGATTTCGCCCCGTTTATTGATACAACCGTCGCTTTGCCCGACGGCGGAAGCGCGAAGCTTGTCGGAACCTGGTTCAACCATCATATGGAGCTGCCGACAGGGGAAACCCTCGACGCGGGGATTCAGTCCCTGCGCACCTGGTGGGAGATTACAGACGGCGAATGGCTGAATGAGCAGAACGCCGACGGCGAAAATGCCTGCATGGTCGGCGAACAGCTGGCGAAGCAGCACGGCATCAAGGCCGGCGACACCTTGACGCTCTCCACGGAGCTCGGTAAAAAGGAACTCAAGGTAGTCGGCGTGTACAACTCCGGCGGTGATGAGGATCTGCAGATCTATACTACATTGCACAACGCGCAGGCTCTCTGCGACAAGGCAGGTTATGTCTCTTCCATCGAGGTCAGTGCCCTGACTACGCCGGATAATGAACTCGCCGCGAAGGCCGCTAAAGATCCGAACTCCCTGACCATCGCTCAGTACGAGACTTGGTATTGCACGGCTTACGTAAGCTCCATCTCTTACCAGATTCAGGAAGTCATTTCAAACTCTGTCGCCTCCCCTGTCCGTCAGGTCGCTGATTCGGAAGGCGCGATTCTGGAAAAAACACAGCTGTTGATGATCCTGATTACCGTTTTGAGTCTGGTCGGTTCTGCACTCGGCATCACCAACTTGGTCACGGCGTCCGTTATGGAACGCTCCAACGAGCTTGGACTGATGAAAGCGATCGGCGCCACAGACGGCTCTATCACCCTGCTGGTTCTGACGGAGATCATGCTCACTGCGATCTTCGGCGGTGTGATCGGTTACTTCATGGGATTTGGATTCGCACAAATCATCGGGCAAACCGTCTTCAGCTCCGCGATTGAGATGAAGACGATCGTCATTCCGCTCGTAGCTGTACTGGTGATCTTGGTGACGCTGGCAGGTTCACTGCCCGCGATCCGGATGCTGGTTCGTATGCGCCCGGCTGAAGTTCTGCACGGCAGATAAACAGGAGGTGTAGGAATGTCAAAAAAACGCGAAATGTTTTTGAAAATGGTTGCGGCCTCACTGGTTCGCCGACGCTCCCGTATGCTTGTGGCGTTGCTCGCGATTGCCGTCGGAGGTACGATTCTCTCCGGTCTGGTGACGATTTACCGTGATGTACCGCGTCAAATGGGCGCGCAGTTCCGCAATTACGGTGCGAACATGATCCTGATGCCTTCCGGCGCGGACGTTCGTCTGAATGAGGAAACTGTCAATCGGGCTGCCGCTGAAATCAACGCCGCTGACCTCATCGGCGTCACGCCTTACCGCTATGAGACGGTTCGGATTCATGAACAGCCGATCATTGCGGCGGCGACTTCCATTGAAGGAGCGAAAGCGACCAGCCCGTACTGGCTGGTTGACGGGGAATGGCCGTCCTCCGAGCTTGAAATTCTTGTGGGACAGAATATTGCCGACACGCTCGGTTTGAAGATCGGAAGTAAGGTTGAGGTTCGTTTTGAGGACGGTGACGGCGAAGCAGAAACAGGAGCCGACGGTACACTTGATTTCGGTACGGAGATGACCGTTGTCGGCATTCTGGAAACCGGCGGATCGGAGGAGGATTATGTCTATATGTCTCTTGAGGATATGGCAGAGCTGACCGGAGAATCCGACGCGGTAGACCTCGCCGAACTCTCCGTCTCCGCGGGCAGTGATGAACTTTCTGCCTATGTCGATAAAATCAGTGCTGCTGTTCCCGAGGTTTCGCCGCGGTTGGTGAAGCGCGTGACTTCTTCCGAAACCGCTGTGCTGACCAAGCTGCAGTCGCTGGTTCTGCTGGTCACGATCGTTGTGCTGATTTTGACCATGATCTGTGTCGCGACAACCATGAATGCCGTTGTCACCGAACGGCGCAAGGAAATCGGTCTGCGCAAGGCGCTCGGTGCGTCGGATAAGAGCATCGTGACCGAGTTCATGAGCGAAGGGCTGATGCTTGGTTTGATCGGCGGCCTGCTGGGTGTTATCTTCGGTTTCGCCTTTGCGCAGTTTGTCAGCCGTCGGGTGTTCAGCAGTTCCATTACCTTACAGCCGGCGTTGGTGCCTGTGACGATTCTGGCTGCCGTCTTGGTGACCGGTCTTGCCTGCTATTTCCCGGTGCGCGCTGCCACCGAAGTTGATCCCGCTCTCGTTCTGAAGGGCGAATAAATTCAAAAAGAGGATAGATTTATGAGTCTGTTAGAATTAAACGGCATTTCGAAAATTTACGGCGACTTGAAGGCGCTGGATAATATCAATTTCAAAGTGGACAACGGCGAATGGGTCGCCATTATGGGACCTTCCGGCTCGGGTAAGTCAACCATGATGAACATCATCGGCTGTATGGACAAACCGACCATGGGGCAGGTTCTCCTGGACGGACGGGACATTTCCAAAGCGGGCAAGAAGGAACTCACGGAGATCCGCCGCGACAAAATCGGCTTGATCTTCCAGCAGTTTCATCTCGTCAGCTACCTGACCGCAGTCGAGAATGTCATGCTGGCTCAGTATTATCACAGTGTACCGGATGAGAAAGAAGCCCTTGAGGCACTCGCCCGCGTCGGGCTTGGCGAACGCGCCCGTCATCTGCCTTCCCAGCTCTCCGGCGGCGAGCAACAGCGTGTCTGCATCGCCCGTGCGCTCATCAATCATCCTGAGATCATCCTCGCGGATGAGCCGACGGGCAATCTGGATGAGGCGAACGAAAACATTGTCCTTGACCTCTTCCGTCAGCTGCATGACGAAGGAACGACCCTTATTGTCGTCACGCATGACCCCGAAGTCGGTGAAGTCGCGATGCGTACCATTACCCTTGAGCACGGACGCATTACCCGCGACGCCATGAACGAAAAGAAGGCCTGAGATGAAGAGAGAATTCTTTGTCATTCTGCTGTCCGCGTTCGCGATGCTCTGCCTGAGTGCCTGCGGTTCTACGTCTTATAAAGACGGAACCTATACAGGTCAGTCCTCTGTCTATGAAGGTGAGGATGACGGCTCCGGCGCGGGGTACGGGGTTGTGACACTGACGATTGCGGACAACAAGATCACCGCCTGCGAATACCTGACCTACGAACCCGATGGTACGCTGAAGGATGAGAATTACGGCAAGAAGGACGACGAGGTCGCAAACCGTGACTTTTACAATCGCGCTCAGAGGGCCGTACAGGCCTGCCCGAAGTACGCCGAACAGCTCGTTGAGACCGGAGACTTGAAAAAAGTCGACGGCATCACCGGGGCGACGATCTCTTATAACGAGTTTGAGGAGGCAGTGAAAGACGCGCTGAATCAGGCGAAATAGCTCGTAACAGTCATGAGTTTGGCATAACAAACCATCTCGCAGGTATAATGGTTTTGCAATATGAATGACAGGAAGGAATCTTTCGGAATGAACATGCTCAGGCATATCGGTTTTATCCTTTGCGGACTGTGTGTCATCCTCGGGATTCCTTTTTTTGTTTTCGGGGACTTTGCCTCGCTGCTGGCAGGAGATCAACCGGACGCGTTGACGGGGGCAAGTCTTGAGGTGCCTGCCTCTCCGAATGGAAATTACTACATCCTCATCAATAAGAGCCGTCATCAGGAGACGGATGCCTGGATCGTGTTCTTTGAAGAAAAGGAGGACGCGCCGCTGATCTTCGAGGACATCTCCTGCATGGTGATCTCATCCGATGTGAATGCGGTGCAGCTTGGCGATCATTACAAAGCTCGTTTGGCTGAGAATCAGATGACTTTCGTTACCGAGAACCCGCTGATGACAGTTACCAAAATAGAGACATCCCGCTTTGACACGGCGATTGTCTCCGCAGATTCGAAAGAACGCTGGAAGCTGCGTGCGGTTTTTGAAGATCCGAACGTCTTGATTATCACAAAGGAGGTCGATGCGGAATGAGAAAGCTGAACCTGGCTCTTGTCTGTCTGATGATTGTGCTCTTTCTCCTTCATGCCGTGTTCGGGGCGATGCAGTTAACCTTCCTCGGAACGAATTCTTTGAAGGTCTGCGCGTGGATTTGCTTCGGACTGATGATCGTCCATGCCTGTCTCAGTGTCTTTCTGACGGCGGATGCATTGCGGAACAAAACGCGCTATCCCAAGGAAACGAAAGTTTTTTGGGCGCGGCGGATTTCCGGCATCACGGTGCTGATTCTCGTCGTTTGGCATGTGTTCGCGCTCTCCTGCTACCGTGAAGGTGTTTATACCCTGAAGTATTTCGGCGTCGGTAAATTGATCGGACACCTTCTGCTGGTTCTTGCCCTCGCTTTTCATCTGCTTTCAAATCTCCGTTCGCTGCTGATCGGCTTCGGGGCGGAGAAACTCTATGATGAGCATCTGACGGACATGATCATCATCGGCACTGTTGTTATGTCGGTTTTTGCCGCCGCATTTGTCGTATATTATCTCGCCTGGCAGGTCATGTAAGGGGCGGAATGAGCGAAATGAGTACAGAAACACGGATCAACATCATCGGAGCCGGTCTGGCGGGACTTTCCGCCGCGATCACGCTGGCAAAGCTCGACATTCACGTGAATTTGATTTCTTCGCTCCCTTCCGAACGTTCGCAGTCAACGTTGGCGGAGGGCGGGATTAATGCCGCGCTGGATACCATGGGCGAAGGCGATCTCCCGCAATATCACGCCAACGATACGCTTAAATCCGCCGCCGGGCTGGCGAATCCTGCCGCCGTGAAGGGACTGACGGAAGCCGCTCCCGACATCGTGACGGAACTTGTCCGTCTTGGTGCGCCCTTGCGTCGGCAGAACGGAAAGCTCATTTTGAGGAAATTCGGCGGGCAGCCCAAGCGACGCACCGCGTATGCGCAGGCGGGCACCGGGCGGATGCTGACGACAGCTTTAATGGATGAGGCGCGGAAGTTTGAGGCTTTGGGTTTCATTACCTGCTATTCACATCACGATTTTGTCAGACTCCTGCTCAAAGACGGACGCTGTATCGGGGTGCGTATTCGCGACACTTGGCAGAACGCTGTTACGGATTTCTTCGGTCCGGTGATCCTCTGTGTCGGCGGGTTGAACGGCTTTTTCCCCGGAAGGACGACCGGCACCACCGCGAACAGCGGGAACGCCGCCGCCGCCTGTTTTGCCGCGGGAATGGCTTTCGCGGATTTGGAGTTCATTCAGTACCACCCGACCACCGTCGGCATTGCCGGCAAGCGTATGCTCATCAGTGAGGCGGCACGCGGTGAGGGCGGGCGGCTTTATGCGGGGCGGAACGGGAAACCCTGGTATTTTATGGAAGAGAAGTACCCTGAATTCGGCAACCTGATGCCGCGCGATGTGGTCTCCCGCGAAATGATCGATGTGGTTCGCCGCCCCGATTGCGGCAGACGGGTGTACTTGGATATGAGTGCGATTACAAAAGCGGATTGGAACAACAAGCTCGCGGATCTGCGGGCGGAGATCATAGACTATCTCGGTCTTGATCCTGCGGCTCACCCCATTCCCGTTGCCCCCGGCATCCATTACTTCATGGGCGGTATTCGCGTAGATGTTAAGCATCGAACGAGTATCTCAGGATGTTTCGCGGCGGGTGAGTGCGCCTGTCAATATCATGGGGCGAACCGTCTCGGCGGGAACTCCATGCTCGGAGCGATTTACGGCGGGCGCGTCGCGGCGGAAGCGGCGGCGGAGGAACTACGCCCGTGCGGTATATCGTCTCCGCAGGCAGTGAACACCGAAACCACAGAGTCCAACCTTTCTGCGGATCCCGCACGTACATCACGGGTCGGGGAAATTTTGACGGCTGCACTCGGTGTGCTTCGGGATGAGGAGACGCTGTGTTCTGCTCTTGACACCCTGCGTGAATTGCCCGTCCCGCAATCCGAGACGGATCGAAACCGCGATTTACTGGCGGAGGCGATGCTCCTTTCCGCCCTGGAACGCAGAGAAAGCCGCGGGGCACATACCCGAACGGATTACCTTGAACGGGATGATGAACATTTTGCAAAGCTCAGCGTTGCTGTCTTTGACGGCAGTGGTGTGAAAGTGACTTATGCGGAGGCGGCCGATGATTGAATTCAGAATCTTGCGCCGATCTGCTCCGAACGCCGGGACAGCGTGGCAGTGCTTCATGTATGAGCCGGAGAGTCCGAATGAAACTGTGGCGACGGCTCTGACGAACCTGAATAATCGTCCGGAGTGCCGTGAGAACCCGATCGCTTGGGAATGCAGCTGCCTGCAGAAACGCTGCGGTGCCTGCGCGATGCTGATTAATGGCAGTCCGCGTCTTGCCTGCGGGACACGTCTCTCAACGCTGAAAGGCACTGTTACTTTGGAACCGTTGCGGAAATTTCCTGTCGTTCGCGATTTGATTGTCGATCGTCGGGCGGCGCGTGATTCATTGAAAGAAATGAAACTCTGGCTTGAGGACGATGCCGCCCCGAAGGAAAAAGACATCGCTCGGGTATACGATGCTGCCCGTTGTCTGCAATGCGGCTGCTGCCTGGAAGTCTGCCCGAATTACGGCGTCGGTTCTTTTCCGGGAGCGGCGGGCGCATTGCCGTCGATTCGTCTGCTGCTGCTGGAGGACGGACCGCGGAAGGAACGCCTTCTTACGGAGTATGCAAAGAAGTTTTACGAAGGCTGTGACAAGTGCCTCAGCTGTCGTGACATCTGCCCCGCCGGCATTCCGATTGACCGACTGCTGGTTCGCGTGAACGGCTCTGTGTTCGTCCATGAGCTGCGCCGACTTTTCAAAAAGGAAAACAAGGAAAACAAATGAAATTTATTCGTGAGCTATCGCTAAGAAATCTGAAACGGAAGCCGACACGAACCGTTGCGTTGATTCTGCTGACGGCGTTCCTGTCCGCAGCGGTATTCGGCGGCTCTATGGTGATCCTCAGCCTGCGGAAGGGCTTGAAGAGCTATGAAGCCCGTCTCGGCGCGGATGTCGTCGTTGTCCCTTATGAAGCCTCCACCAAGAACCGCTTTGAGTCCATCCTGCTGCAGGGTGTTCCGGGTTATTTTTATATGGACGAGGCGTATTATGAGAAAATCAAGACTGTTGAAGGCGTGGGACAGACCAGCCCGCAGTTTTTCCTTGCTTCGACCTCTTCCGGTTGCTGTTCCGTTGCCGTGCAGATCATCGGTTTTGACCCCGAGACGGATTTCACCATTCAACCCTGGATTCGTGAGAATTATTCGGACAGTATTGGGGATTACGAGCTCGTTGTCGGCAATGATATCTCCATCCCGACGGATCGAAAGCTGACTTTTTATAATACGGAGTGTACGGTTGTCGCCCAGCTTGAGAAGACAGGAACCGGGCTTGACACCGCGGTTTACACCAACATGAACACGATCAAGGCTATGATGAAGAACGCCCAAGCCCTCGGCTTTCATTATTTTGATGATATCGACCCCGAGCGCGCGGTCTCTGCTGTCATGGTCAAGGCGGCGGACGGGTACGACAACGAGAAGGTTAAGAACAATATCAATATCAAGGTTCGCCATGTCGTGGCTGAGATGTCGCAGTCCATGGTTGCGGGGATTTCCTCCGGCCTCGGCGGTGTCTCCGAAGTAATCACCATCCTTATGCTTCTGGTTTGGATTCTTGGCTTGGTAATCCTGATGATCGCCTTTATGATGATCGCCAACGAACGTGTGAAAGAGTTCGCCGTGCTGCGTGTCGTCGGGGCATCCAAACGGATGCTCACCGGGATGTTGCGAACGGAATCCCTGGTCATTGGTCTTGTCGGCGCGCTTTCCGGCGTGATTGTCGGCGGCTTGATCGTCATCCTTTTCAGTGGAATAATCCGTTCGGCACTGGATATGCCGTACTTGCAGCCGTCCGTTGCTGCCGCCGCTTTGACTGCTTTCTCTGCGGTCGTGATCACCGTTGTTACGACCGGTATCGCTTCCGCGCTTTCCGCCCGGCGCTTGACCGAGAATGAGGCCGCGCTGGTCTTAAGGGAGGATGCCTGATGAACCTGAAAGCTGAATCAATCAGCCGCGATTACGCACGTGTAACGCGGGACAGCAATGTCTTTACAGCTCTGCGAACAACCGACTTGACGCTCTCCGCGGGAGAGTTGACTGTGATTTCCGGACGCTCCGGCGGGGGCAAGAGTACCCTGCTGAATATTCTTGCCGGCTTGTTGACCCCGACAACCGGGAAGGTGTTCGTGGACGAAACCGACCTTTACGCCCTTTCGGATGACCTTCGTTCCCGCTTCCGCAATGAGCACATCGGCGTGATTCCGCAGGGACATACCGCACTGCGCAGTCTGACGGTGCAGGAAAACATCGCCCTGCCGCTCCGTATGTATGGAAAAGACGTTGACGCTGACGGGGCGCTGAGGCTGATGTCTCAACTCAATATCGGGCACCTGCGGGACGCATATCCGAATGAGCTTTCCGGCGGTGAGCTGCGGCGTCTCTCCATTGCGCGAGCCCTGCTCGGCAGCCCCGACATCCTGCTGGCGGATGAGCCGACCGGTGACCTGGATGATGTGAACACGGGAATTGTCTTCGGTCTTCTGCGCGCTTATGCGGATGCCGGGCACGCGGTTCTTGTGGTCACACACGAGACAGGCGCTTCCGAGTTCGCGGATATTGTCCGACGGATGGATGACGGATCTTTAACAGCGTGAAGTGTTGAGAGTCGGTGTTTGAAGTTTTCGAAAAATAACTTCTGACTGCTGACTGCTTTTATACCGTGCAGTTGACAGTTTCATTTTTTATCTCGTTTCGGGTATAATTCGATTAGAACAAACCCACAAGGAGTGTGTTATGTATCAAACGAAACCAAACAAGAGTTTCCCGGTTTGCGGAGTGGTTGTGTTTATTCTCAGTGCGTTGTTTTTTATCGGAAGTCTGACGGTCTTTAAGCCCTGCGGACAGACTGAAGAGGGCACTTGGATGACCTGTCATTGGGCGGGCGTTGCGGTGTCGGCAACAGCGGCGGTGCTGTGTGTTCAGTCGCTGTTCCATATCATTGCCGGGAACAAGGTCAAGAATGGGATTGCCCTTGCCATGCTGCCCACGGCTCTCTCCGTGATTTTCATTCCGGAGATTTTGATCCCGCTGTGTATGATGAAGACAATGCGCTGCCACAGCCTCCTGCGTCCCGCATCAATTGTCTTCCCTGTTCTCATCAACCTGGTTCTCAGCGTTGATTTGTTCGGCAGGAAGCAGTAAAAAACGGTTCGGAATCAAGCGCTTTTCAGTGAGGCGTCAGGCATGAAAAAGTGACCGGAAACAGTTCCCGGTCACTCTTTTATACTTCGCTGTTACAGTCCGAATCCGGCGACGGTTGAGACGGGAACCGAGAAGGTAATGGCTTCGGCTCCGGTACCGGGACCGGCTTTCTCAAGAACAGAGCGCATGATGTCGGCTTTCTTCTCTTTCAGGGCGACGATAAGGATCACTTCTTTCTCTCCGGCGATGGAGATGTTCAGAAAGCGCGCGGTTTCCTCGTTGGCAGAGCCTTTCCCGTGGATGACCGTACCCCCGGTGGCACCGGCGGATCGAGCGGCGTTCATGACATCATCGGTTCGTCCTTCATTCGCGATCACGACGATCAATTCATGACGTCCGCTGACGGGCGGCATCTCCTTGACCGGTTTTTCCCCTTCGCTCAGACTATTGACCATCTTTCCTCCTCCAATGCTTTTAATCGGTATCGTGATCACGACGCCGTGTCCGTGAACGCCGATATTGACCTGTTCCTTGATTTCCTGAATATACTGCCCGGTTTTTTCCGTATTCGCGACGGACATTACAATCCGTTTTTTATCTGCCGTCATGCCAAGCAGATCCAGCATACTCTGCTCGGCTGTTCCGCGTCCCATCATGGATACGGAGATAGGGATCGCCAGCTTTTCGTGAACCGCCATCAGCCGTTCGAATCGCCTTTGAGAAACAATGGATATGATATAGTTCACTCTGTTTCCTCCTCCCAAAAATCTACAATTGACAAGTCGTTGTACGCGAGCTCGGCAACGGGCTCTGCCTTTTTCTTCTTCTCGAAGATGACCCCGATCATTTGAATGGACAGGAGCGGCATCATCGCCACCATCGCGACCAGACCGAATGCATCTCTCAGCGGATTGCCGCCTAAGGCATAGCAGGCTCCGATCACAAATTGCAGCATGAATGTGGCTGTCATCGGACCGGAAGCGACTCCGCCGGCATCAAAGGCGATCGCGGTGTAAACATCCGGCACGAAGAAGGAGAGCGCAAGGGCGGTCACGTATCCGGGGACGAGGAACCACATCAGGCTGATTCCCGTCAGGACGCGCAGCATGGAAAGCGCCATGGCGAGGGCGATCGCGACTGAGAGACTGTATTTGATCGCTTTGCCCGGAATGGCGCCGGCGCTGACATCTTCAATCTGTTTCTCAAGTACCGTGACTGCGGGCTCGGCGGAGATAATAAACCATCCGAGCAGGGCAGAGAACGGAATGAGAATATATTTGGTCCGGCCGTTGCTGAGGACTTTACCCAGAACGGCGCCCAGTGACGAGAATCCGACGTTGACCCCGGTCAGGAACAGTACCAGCCCAACATAGGTATAGACAAGACCGATGCAGATCTTCGTGAAAGAACGCCGGGACAGATGCAGCGACACAAATTGAAACAACAGGAAAATCGCAACGATCGGCGTGAGAGCCAGTGCAACTTCTTTCATGTACGTGGGGATGGCCGTGAAGTAGGCCGTTCCGACTTGGGCGGTATCCGAATAGAGGGCGTTGGCTGCCTCCCCAACGACGCCGCTTTGCCCGGAACCGAACAGTCCGAGCAGCAGAACGGAGAGAATCGGTCCCACTGAACAGAGCGCTACCAGACCGAAACTGTCTGCCTCAACGCTTTTGTCACTGCGGATGTTCGCGACACCGACGCCGAAGGCAAGAATAAAGGGCACGGTCATCGGACCTGTCGTGACACCGCCGGAGTCAAAGGCGATTCCGAGGAAGTCGGCGTCCGTGACCGCGGCGAGGGCGAATATCACCGCGTAGCATCCCAGCAGAATGTACCTGAGCTTGGCGCCGGTCAGAATTCGCAGCATACATATTGAGAGGAAGAACCCGACACCTGTTCCGACAACAAGGAGCAGAACGTAGTTGTTGATGTGGGGTACGGTTTCAGCCAGCACCTGCAAATCGGGCTCGGCGACAGTCACAGCGAATCCGAGTACGAAACTGACGGCCAGGATCAGCGGTACGTTTTTTGTCGCTGTGAGGGCGGTGCCGATTTTACTTCCGATCGGCGTCATGGAGATCTCGGAGCCCAGTGAGAACAGGCCGATTCCGAGGATCACGAACAGGGTTCCGACCAGGAAGCTCAGCATTAAATCCGTCGGCAAGGGAGAAATGGTCAGCGACAGTAATAATACGACCGCGACGATCGGCAGTACACTGTTGGCTGATTCGATGATTTTCTCCCGGATATGACCGGATATAAGCTTGAGGTTTTTCATCGTCATTAATATACCTCTTTCCCGCGATTATTCGCGTAAATTTGTTTGCCGATAGTTTGTTTAAAACTATTCCCAATCATATTTTATTGAAAAAGTCCCGCTCTGTCAAGAGAGGGAAAAGGCTGTCCGTTTTCCGGACACCGGGTCAAAGAGTTTTATTTCCTGTCTGCACAACAGACACAAAATTTAGTATAATTCAGTAAATCATGCGAAAAGGCAGCTTCTTGATGCTGCTTCGAGAAGCGTGCCCGTATGATTGTGTCAGGCAATGCTTTCACCTCGGTGTAAGCTACGGAGCAAAAGGAGGTCAGATATGTTGCTTCGCGGAAAAGATGTCGCAAAAATATTAGGAGTCTCTGAATCGACCATTTCCATTGTTGTGAACAACCGCCCGGGTGTCAGTGAGACCCGCCGCAAGGAGATCATTCGCAAAATGAAAGAAATGGGTTGCGCTTATCTGCTGCGCGAAAACACTGCGGAAAAGGACAGCATCGGCTTTGTTGTTTACAAACGCAAGGGCAATATTATTGATGAATCTCCCTTTTTCTCCTATTTTCTGGAAGGCATCAGTGAACGGCTTCGTTCGCTTAACTGCAAACTGAACCTGCTCTATATGAATACCGACATGTCCAAGCCGGAACAGATGGAGGTGCTGCGGGATTCAAAATGCTCTGCCTTCATCATCTTTGCCGTCGAAATGATCTATGAGGATATGCAGGTTTTTAAGGATTCGGGATATCCTTTCGTGATGTTGGACAATTCCTTTGTCGTCAATGACGTGGATACCGTTTCCATCAACAACTTCAGCGGCATCAAAAAAGCCGTCAATTACCTCGTGCAAATGGGGCATAAGCGGATCGGTTATATTCAAAGCCGCGTTTCCATCAACAGTTTTGACGATCGCTTCACGGCCTACAAAAACGCGCTTGCCATGTACGGACTCAGCTTTGACGGCTCTCTGGTGGCGCCTGTGGGCTACTCGGATGCCAAAGCGCGTAAAGATATGTGCGACTATATTCTGAACCATAAAAACAAACTGCCCGATGCTTTTCTCTCCGATAACGACTTGGTGGCCTGCGGTGCGCTGAAAGGGATCGAAGACGCCGGGCTTAAGGTTCCCGACGACATTTCGCTGATTGGCTTTGACGACCGCCCCATCGCGGGTATGATCAGCCCCGCTCTCACCACCATGATGGTGCCGAAAGATATTTTCGGGAACAAATGCGTGGATTTGCTGATAGACAGGATGCAAAGTAAAAGACAGTATTCGCTGAAAGTCGAAGTCGGTACTATCTTGGTCGAAAGAGAAAGTGTAAAAAAACTAAATTAATTTAGTTTTTTACAATAAAACACGAAAGAGTTTATCTTCACTCGAAAAACGAGAGTAAGGATAAACTCTTTTTTTGCGTAAATTTTCACAAGAATCAGTTTGAAATCGCAAACAATGATATAAGTCATATCTTCGACTATGAAAAATATGCACTTTAGTTACTAAATACTGTATTGCAACAACTAAATTAATACAGTAAACTATTTTTATCTCAACGCAATATGCGTACTAAAAATAAATGGAGGAAAAAATGAAGAAATTAGTTTTTGTTTTGTTGCTGGCAGTCATGCTCGTCACATCCGTCAGTGCGTTCGCCGATGATCCGATGCATGTGTACTGGATCGGCAAAACGCTGAACAATCCCTGGTGGATTTCCGTTGCCGATTACGCGCAGAAGGAAGCCGATGCCCTTGGTATTGAACTGACCATTGCCATCCCGCAGGAAGAAGTTGACCTGGAACGTCAGATCACGATGATCGAAGCCGCGGTTGAATCCGGCGCTGACGCGCTTGTGATTTCCGCCACCAGCTCCGACGGTGTCGCCCCTGCCATTCAGGCCGCCCGAGAAGCCGGCTTGAGCATTGTCAACTTCGACACCCGCATTTCCGATAAGAGCTTGGTCGACGCCTTCGTTGGCGGCGATGATGAACTCGGCGCCTACAAAGCCGGTAAATTCATCTGTGAACAGCTCGGCGGTGAAGGTGAAGTTGCTGTCATCACCGGTCTGCTGGAGCAGTCCACGGGTGTTGACCGCCGCGCCGGTTTCCTGCGCGCCTGCGAAGAATACCCCGGCATCACCGTTGTTGCCGAACAGGGTGCTGAATGGTCCTCCGACAAGGCTTTTGATGTGATGACCAACATCCTGACCGCTCACCCGAATCTGAAGGGCGTCTTCGCCTGCAACGATCAGATGGCTGTCGGTATGGTCAACGCTGCCGAAGCTGCCGGCAAGGCTCCTGAAGACCTGGTGCTGGTTGGTTACGATGGTATTCTTGACGCCGTCAACATGATTCTGGAAGGCCGCATGGACGCTCTGGTTTCTCTGCCGAACCTCGATGAAGCCGCGATGGGCGTGAAGCTGGCCGTCGCTCTGGCTCAGAACCCGGATTACCACTATGATCGTGAAATCCTGTACGATTGCACCCTGGTCACCGGTGAATACATCGAAGGTCTGACCGACCAGACCATCTACGAATACGCTGCGGAACGCTTCCCGCTTCGCGGAATCACCGAAAAAGGCTACTAATCGCTGAACCGATCGTGGTGTCGGGAGGTATTTCCGGCACCACGATTCAGGGTAATTATCATGGATAGAGAGGATTGCACGATGGAAAAAAATGAAAATGTTTTATCCTTCCGTAATATTTCCAAATCTTTTCCGGGCGTAAAAGCACTTGACAATGTGTCGATGGACTTCAAAAAAGGCACCGTTACAGCTCTGATGGGTGAGAACGGCGCAGGAAAGTCGACACTGATGAAAATTCTCAGCGGAGCCTATACCCGTGATGAGGGCGATATCATTCTGGACGGAGAGAAACTCCCCAAGCAGTATTCCACAATGGAAGCCCGCCGCATGGGCATCGCGATTATTTATCAGGAATTGAGCCTGATGAACGAGCTCACGGTCATGGAGAATATTTACATCAGCAATGAACCTCTCAAAACAAAAGGGGTCATCGACTTTGGCAAAATGAGGAAGGACGCTCAGGCTCAGCTTGAACGGCTGAACGCAGGCTATATTCCTGTCAAAGAGAAGGTGAAAACACTGCCGTTGCCGCAGAAGCAATTGGTGGAAATTGCCAAGGCTTTGGCTCTGGACTGCAAAGTTCTGGTTATGGATGAACCAACCACATCCCTGACTGATGAAGAGGCTGCGAATCTCTTCGATGTAATCAACACATTAAAACAGCAGGGCATTACCATCATCTACATTTCACATCGTATGGATGAGATCTTTCGGATTTGCGACTCCGCTATTGTCATGCGGGACGGACGCTTGGCCGGGCAGATGGATATCGCCGGCGGCACGAAAGACGAACTGATCGATATGATGACGGGCAAAATGCTGGACACGGGCGAGATTGACAGACGGTCTTTCGAACCGCAAAGTGCCAAAGTGGCTCTGGAACTGGAACATATTTCGGATGGCGGATTCATAGAAGACTTGAGTCTGAAACTTTACGAAGGCGAAGTTCTGGGAATCGGCGGCCTGATCGGCTCCAAACGCACCGAACTTTTCAGAATGGTGTGCGGTATTGATGAAATGAAGTCCGGAAGCGTCAAAATCAAAGGCCGGGAGGTCAAAATTTCTTCGCCGGCGGACGCGATTCGCTGCGGAATCGGTTATCTCAGCGAGAACAGGAAGGAAGAAGGTCTGACGCTGGGCATGTCGATTGAGGAGAACACCGTCATTTGTGATTACGGAACGGTCAGCTCCGGTGGCGTTATCAACTGGAAAAAGATTCGGGGCAAAGCGGAGAATTTCATCAAGCTGCTTCGCACGAAAGGTGCTCCGGCTACCAAGGTTCTGAATTTGTCCGGCGGAAATCAGCAGAAAGTTTCCATTGCCAAATGGCTGCATGCCGGATGCGACATTCTGGTCTTCGATGAGCCCACCCGCGGCATTGACGTCGGAGCAAAGGCTGAAATCCATCAACTGATCAGGGACTTCGCGAAACAGGAAGGAAACGCGGCGATTGTGATTTCTTCGGAATCCAACGAGCTGCTGGCTGTCAGCGACCGCGTTATCGTGATGTCCAAAGGTCATATTATCAAGGAATTGAGCGGTGATCAGATTGATCAAAATAATTTGACAAGATATATTACACAGGGGGCTGCAGAAAACGCATGAAAGGGAACAATATCAGAAAACTATTAACCGGAACGTTGGGGACATTTTGTCTGCTGATTATCTTGCTGGTGGTGTTTTCGGGTCTTTCCGATCTGTTTTTCACCCCCAGTAATATTGCCAACCTGCTGGTTCAAAGTGCGACCAACGCCATCATCGCGCTGGGGATGACTTTCGTGATCATCTCGGGCAACACGGACATTTCCGTCGGCTCCATCCTCGCTATGGCGGGTTGTGTCGGCGCCAAGACCATGGTTGAGACAGGAAATCCCTTTATCGGCATCCTTGTGACGCTGGGTGCGGGCATCCTGCTCGGTCTCTTCAACGGTACGCTGGTGGCGTACCTTGGCTTCCAGCCCTTCATTGTGACCTTGTCCACCATGTGGCTGTTCCGCGGTATGGCATATCTGTATACCGGCGGCCGCGCCATCGTCGGTCTGCCTGATTGGCTGGTCAAAACCGGTCGTGGCTCCTTCCTCGGGCTGCCCAACCCGGTTTGGCTGATCTTCGTCCTCTACCTGATCTGCTGGTTTGTTCTGCAGCACACTACCTTCGGACGCAAGGTTTGCGCGGTCGGAGATAACCAGGAATCAGCCCGCCTTTCCGGTATCAACGTCAAGTTGATCAAACTGATCGTTTTTGCCATGTCCGGTTTCTTCGCCTCCCTGAGCGGCTTGGTCTACATGTCACGCTTGAATTCCGGGCAGCCGATTGCCGGGCAGTCTTATGAAATGTACGCGATCGCGGCGTCGGTCATTGGCGGCGCCAGCCTGACCAAGGGCGGCATCGGCAACATCTTCGGTACGCTGATCGGTGCCATTTTCATCGCCGGTATGCAAAACGGCTTGACGATTCTGAACGTCAGCACTTATTGGCAGCAGGTCTGTATGGGCTTGGTTGTGTTGCTCGCAGTCGGATTCGACAGACTGCGTGAGTCGGTATCAAATCACTAATCGAAACAGGAGAAAAAAATATGGAGAGAATCAATGGCATTCCTGAGACGATGCACGCCGTAATGTGCTGCGGACCTCTCGATTATCGTTATGAAGTTATTCCGGTTCCGGAAATCAACGAAGATGAGATTTTGATCAAGGTTGAAGCCTGCGGCATTTGCGCGGGCGACACGAAGAGCTATCACGGTGCTGCCATGTTCTGGGGCGGCGGCATCCTCCCTCCCTGGAACGATGCGCCCTGCGTTGCCGGTCATGAGTTTATCGGTACTGTGGTTGCGATTGGCGACAACGCCAAAAAGAAGCATAAGCTGGAAATCGGCGACCGCGCCATTGCCGAACAGATTGTGCCCTGCGGTGAGTGCCGTTTCTGCAAATCCGGCGAATACTGGATGTGCCAGGATCAACATATCCACGGTCATCAGAAGGTCGTAGCCGACGGCGGTATGGCTGAATACATGCGCTACGGTGCTCATGACGTTGTTCACAAAGTTCCGAAGGATATCCCCGCCGAATACGCGGCAACGATTGAGCCGCTTTCCTGCGCCGCGCATACGATTGAGCGCGCGCGAATCAAGATGAACGACGTGGTTGTGGTCGCCGGTATGGGTCCCATCGGTCTGATGAAGCTGCAGTACGCCAAGCTCAAGTCCCCGAAGCTCTTGATCGCCATTGATGTCAACCCCAAGCGTTTGGAAATCGCCAAGAGCCTGGGCGCCGATCTGGTCATGAACCCCAAAGAGGAAAATGTGGTGGAAGCGGTGAAAAAGCTGACGGATGGTTACGGCTGTGACGTTTATATCCATGCTTCCGGTCATCCCTCCGGTGTTATTCAGGGTCTGGATATGATCCGCAAACACGGCACCTTTGTGGAATTCAGCGTCTTCGGCGCGGAAACCTCTGTTGATTGGAGCGTTATCGGCGACCGCAAGGAGCTGACGATCTACGGCGCTCACATCAGCGGTCTGGACGGCTATGAAATCGCGATCCGAACGCTTGCCAACGGTCAGGTCAAGGTTGACCAAATTGTGACGCACAAATTCGGTCTGCATCAATGGAAAGAAGCCTTCGACATGGCTTATGAAGGGAAAGAATCCATCAAAGTTGTTCTGATGCCGGAACTGGACTGAAGCCGGCAGCGGACTGATGTCCCGCGAAGAGGTGCGGACAATATGACGCGAAACGGCATATTGTCCGCATTTTTCAGAAAGGTCTGAATTATGGAAATTGAAAGGTTAAAGGAAATCGCGTCACGGCGCAGGGCCGATGCCGTGACCATGATTAACCGGGCCAATACCGGTCACACCGGCGGCGCTATGTCCTGCCTGGACATTTTGACCTGCCTTTATTATGATGTAATGCATATCGACCCCCATCATCCGGAAGCTGAAGATCGGGATCGCTTTCTGCTCAGCAAGGGTCACAGCGTAGAAGGACTGTGGGCGATTCTTGCCGATCTGGGTTATTTTCCGAAAACAATGCTGCGGGACTTTTCCGCGGCCGGGTCTGCCCTGATCGGGCATCCGAACAACAAGGTTCCGGGTGTGGAGTTCTGCACCGGCGCTTTGGGACACGGATTGCCCATCGCCGTCGGGATTGCCTTGGGCGCAAAGAGATGCGGCAAAACATTCAACACTTATGTGCTCATGGGCGACGGTGAACAGGCGGAAGGCTCCGTTTGGGAAGCCGCCATGGCGGGTGCGAATTATCATTTGGATAACCTCTATGCCATTCTTGACCGCAACAAGCTGCAGATCAGCGGTTCAACGGAAGATGTCATGGCATTGGAAAACTTGGCTGACAAATGGCGCGCTTTCGGCTGGGATGTGACAGAGGCGGACGGAAATGACATGCAGCAGCTGCATACCTACTTCCATACAACTCTCCCCGCAGGCAAGCCGCACATGTTGATTGCCCATACAATCAAGGGGAAGGGGCTGCCCTATGCGGAAAACCTGGCGCCCTGGCATCACAAAGTGCCCAATGATGCGCAGGTTGCGGAAGCCTATCAGGCACTGGGTGTGGAAGGAGTTGACTGGTTATGAACGCCGCAAGAAAAGCATTTACCAAGACGCTGCTGGAGCTTGCCAAAAGCGACCCGACTGTTTTCGCCTTAGCAACGGATTCCCGCGGTTCGGTGACGCTGAATGATTTCGTCAAAGAGCTCCCCAACCAATTCGTGGAATGTGGCATCGCCGAGCAGGACGCTGTGGGCATTGCCGCCGGTCTTTCCAACCTTGGGCTTAAGCCCTTCGTCTGCGGTCCTGCCTCCTTTTACTCGACCCGCGCTGCCGAGCAGGTGAAAGTTGACGTGGCCTATTCCCATGTCAATGTCAAAGTGATTGGTGTCTCGGGCGGTGTAAGCTACGGAGCTTTGGGCGGGACACATCACGCCATTCAGGATATCGCACTGTTCCGCGCAGTGCCCAATTTGCAGGTCATGCTCCCGGCGGACGGGAACCAGGCCGCTGCCATGACGCGCGCATTGGTGCAGAGTCCCGAACCGGCTTATGTGCGCATGGGACGCGGTGACGTGCCGGATGTTTACGGCGAAGATGCGCCCTTTGAAATCGGCAAAGCCAATCAGCTTTGCGCAGGCGGGGACGGTGCTGTCATTGCCTGCGGTGAAATGGTGTGGCATGCTCTTGAGGCCGCGAAACTGCTTGAATCCGAGGGCATCCATGTTACGGTGCTGGATATGCATACCATCAAGCCTCTGGATGAACAGGCAATACTGAAAGCTGCGCAAACCGGAGCGATTGTGACGGTTGAAGAACATATTATCCGGGGCGGCCTGGGCGGCGCGGTGGCAGAGGTTATCTGTCAAAACAACCCGGTAAAGATGAAGATTCTCGGCCTTCCCGATGAAACCGTTTATTCGGGCACCTCTGCGGAAGTCTTTGCTCACTATCATCTGAATGCAGAAGGAATTGCCGCGGCGATGAAAAAGCTGCTGCAGGCGTAGGAATTTGCCATGAAAAAATATGTTATCGCGCTGGATCAAAGCACCTCTGCAAGCAAGGTTTTTCTGCTGGATAAGAACGGTTCGATTGTGCGGAGATTCTCGAAGGAGCACAAGCAGTATTATCCGGCTCCCGGGTATGTTGAGCACGATGCGGATGAAATCTACCGCAACGTGGCAGAAGGCATCCGCACCGTTATCGAAGGTATTCCCACGCAGGAAATTGCCTGCCTCTCCATCAGCAATCAGCGGGAAACCACTGTTTTGTGGGATCGTCAAAGCGGACTTCCCGTTTGCCCGGCTGTGGTTTGGCAGGATGTGCGCGGCGCCTATATCACCGAAGAATTGAAAGCGCATGCCGAAGAGGTACACCGCAAAACGGGTATCTTCCTGTCTCCTTATTTCCCCGCCGCAAAGGCGGCCGCGGTTTTCCGGGAAAATCCTGAGCTTCTGAAGAGAGCTGAGGCCGGAGAAATCTGCGTCGGAACGGTCGACAGTTACCTGATTTATCGTCTGACTGCCTGCTCGGCTTTTTTGACCGATGTATCCAACGCCGGACGCACGCAATTAATGGATCTGAAAAAAAGAACCTGGGACAAGGATCTGGCGAAGCTTTTCGGAATTCCCGAGGCGGCATTGGCCAAGGAGATTCTTCTTTCAGATGCCGTATTCGGTGAAATTCGTGCGCAGGGGTTGCCCGCAGGGATCCGCATTGTCGGTGTGATGGGCGACAGTCATGCCGCCCTGTTCGGTAACGGTTGCCATGCCGCAGGAATGGCGAAAGCGACCTACGGCACCGGTTCGTCGGTCATGCTCAACGTGGGTGATACACCCGTGCTTTCCTCTCACGGTCTTTCAGCCAGTGTCGGCTTTGGTCGGGAAGGGCAGGTCTGCTATGTGCTGGAGGGCAATGTCACCTGTTCCGGGGACACCTTGATCTGGCTGCGGGATGAGATGAAACTCATTGACAGTGTCAAAGAGGTCGAAGCGATTGCCGCTTCTGTGCCTGACAGCGGGGGCGTTCAACTGATCCCTGCTTTTTCCGGTTTGGGCGCACCTTACTTTGACAACGATGCCAGAGCCATTATCTGCGGGATCAACCGCGGCACCACTCGTGCGCACGTGATCCGCGCGGCTCTGGAATCAATCGCGCAACAGGACGCGGACGTGCTGGACGCGATGAAGTTGGATTTCGGCGCACCGGTGCGGGAAATATTCGCGGACGGCGGTCCCGCCTCCAATCAGCTCCTGATGCAGTTTCAGGCTGACATGGGCTCCTGCAAGGTCACCTGCGCTTCCGCAAGCGAGCTCTCTGCGCTGGGAGCCGGGTACATGGGCGGCTTAGCCTCCGGTTTATATGACTCCTTTGAGACGATTGAGGAACGCAGGAAAGAAACCCGCTCCTACATCCCCATGATGAGTGAGACGGAACGCGCCGCCTTGCGAAACAGTTGGAAAGCGGCTGTGGCGCAGGCCTGCGTAAAACAAAATTGAAAACAGAAGCAGGAAAAAGCGTGCGCGGAGGTCTTCTGCACACGCTTTTTTGATTTGACCTGATATCGGCATCATCCATGCATCATTTCATGCCGGTATTCTCCTTAATATAAAGCTATGAATAAGCCTGTCTGACGCTTTTTATATTCCGCTTTGATATTTCTTTAAGGATCTTGTTTCGCAATAGTTTTTGACAAATTCCTGCTATTTGTCACGTTTTTTCATGCAGAATCATATCTTAACCGTGGTTTATATGCAATTTTTATAAGTTCATGTATAATACAGGCACGTTTTTCTGATAAAAACCTTAGAATTGTATCTTTGGCAGGATCAGGAAGTTATGGAGGAATGCCATGTTTGGATTGTTTTTCGGTAAGAGAAATGAAATCATTGCCGCGCCGATCGCGGGTGAAGCTGTGGAAAGCTCACAGGTAACGGATCCGACCTTTGCTGAAGAAATGCTTGGCCCCGGAATGGCCATCAAGCCCTCCGTGGGCAAGGTTTACGCGCCCGTCAACGGCACCATTAATTTGCTCGCCGATACCGGACATGCCGTCGGTCTCATCAGTGACAAAGGCACAGAGCTGCTGATCCACATCGGTCTTGATACCGTAAAACTGAACGGTGCCCCCTTTACCATTCACGCGAAAGAAGGTCAGAAAGTCAATCTCGGCGACCTGTTGCTGGAATTTGACATCAACGCCATCACCGCTGCCGGTCTTGATCCCATCAGTCCCATCATCGTCACGAACGGTTTGGATTTCAAGGAAGTCATCCGACTTACCGGCAAAACCGTTGAACCCGGTGAACCGGTGATGGAAATCAAACGTTAAAAACCTTGTTCCAGTGGGGAATGAGGATATTTAGAAGGAGTGTAAATATGAAATTCTTACAAAAGCTTGGTAAAGCATTGATGCTGCCGGTTGCCTGTCTGCCGATCTGCGGTCTGCTGATGGGTATCGGCTACTTGCTCTGCCCGTCCACGATGCAGGGCGGTACAGTTGAAGGTTTCGCGCAGATGGTCGGTTTCCTTCTCGTGAAAGCCGGTTCGTCCCTGATTGACAATATTGCGTTGCTGTTCGTCATCGGTGTCGGTGTCGGTCTGGCTCAGAAGAACGACGGTACCGCCGCTTTGGCCGCCCTCGCCTCCTGGCTCATGATCACCACCCTGCTCAGCGTCGGTACTGTCGGTACCGTTGCCCCGGCTTGGATTGCCGATCCCAACAAGAACATTGCTTTCAGCAAGATTCAGAACCCGTTCATCGGTATTCTTTCCGGTATCATCGGCGCCCTTTGCTACAACAGATTCAAGGGTACGAAGCTCCCCGATTGGCTCGCCTTCTTCTCCGGCAAGCGCTGCGTTGCGATCATTGCGGGTGTTGTTTCCATTTTGGTTTCCGTCGTCCTGCTCTTTGTCTGGCCGCTCATCTTCAGTGCTCTCATTGCCTTCGGTGAAGCGATCATTAAACTCGGCAACTTCGGTGCCGGTATCTACGCCTTCCTGAACCGTCTGCTCATCCCGGTCGGTCTGCATCACGCGCTGAACAACGTGTTCTGGTTTGATACCATCGGTCTCGGCGACCTGTCCCACTTCTGGGCCGGTGAAACTTCCGCTGATGTCTCCTGGTCCCTCGGCCTTTACATGGCTCCGTTCTTCCCCTGCATGATGTTCGGTATCCCGGGCGCTGCCCTCGCCATGGTTCAGTGTGCGAAACCCGAACGCCGCAAGGAAACCATCGGTCTCGTTGCTTCCGCCGCCCTCTGCTCTTTTGTCTGCGGCGTCACCGAGCCCTTCGAATTCATGTTCATGTTCATGGCTCCGCTGCTCTATCTGGTCTACGCGCTGCTCTACGGTATCTTCGCCGTGATCGTCGGCTTCGTCGGCTTCCGCGCCGGCTTCTGCTTCTCCGGCGGCTGCACCGACTTGATCTTCTCCGCTTCCCTGCCTGCCGCTCAGAACACCTGGATGATCATCCCGCTCGGCATTGCCGCGTTCGTGGTCTTCTATCTGGTTTTCAAGTTCGCGATCACCAAATTCAACCTGCCTACTCCGGGTCGTGAAGAAGATGATCTCGAAGCCGAAAAGGCTGTTGTCCTCAAGAACGACAACTACAAAGAAGTTGCGCAGCAGATCCTCGAAGCTATCGGCGGCACTGACAACCTCGTCAATGTTGATCACTGCATCACCCGCCTGCGCCTCGAAGTCAAGGACAACACCCTCGTCAATGAGAAGGCCTGCAAGGCTGCCGGTGCCGGCGGCGTACTGCGCCCGAGCAAGGGTTCCGTCCAGATTATTATGGGTACGAAAGTCGGCTTCGTTGCTGAAGCTCTCTCCGATCTGACCGGTAAATAATCGCTGACTTCTGCGATAAACCAATGAATGTCTGCCCCTCCATCGGGGCAGGCATTTTTCTTTTAGAATACCGTCAGAGGATTCCGCGAGGCTCTCGGCGCACACGAAAAGACGCGGACGAGTAGGCTCTTAGGTATAAAAAACGACACCCAAGCGGGTGCCGTTTTCTGTTATCTGCGAATTCGATTTACTCAGTCGGCAGGTTGGAAATGACAGCCTGCTGATCGCCGACAATCTCATCGCCCTGTTCGAAACGGCCCGGGACGAAACCGGTACCGGCAGGGATCAGTTTACCGATGATGACGTTTTCCTTCAGACCATAGAGCGGGTCTTTCAGACCGCCGATCGCGGCGCTGGCAAGAACCTTGATGGTATGCTGGAAGGAGGAGGCGGACAGCCAGGAGTCAGTCGACAGGGATGCCTTCGTGACGCCGAGGAGAATTTCGGTGTACTTCGCGGGCTGCTTGCCTTCTTCCTCCAGTTTGCGGTTCATCTCCTTGAGGCTCAGGTAATCAACCACGTCCATCGGCAGGTACGGAGAGTCGCCGGCGTTGGTGATCTGAACCTTGCCGAGCATCTTGCGAATAATGACTTCGAAGTGCTTATCGTTAATGTTCTGACCCTGCGTTCTGTAAACGTTCTGAATTTCCTTCAGCATGTACATCTGGCAGGCATCGCGGCCGTTCAGCTTGAGGATCTGATGCGGGTTCATGGAACCTTCGGTCAGCTGTGTGCCGGCTGTGATGTTGTCTCCTTCCCGAACCATCAGGCGGGCGTTCGTCGGGATATTGTATTCATCAGAACTGCGGACTTCATAAGTCACGATAACCGTGTCGTCCTCAATACGTACCTGACCGGCGTGAACGGCATCGATCGTGTTGGTGGGGTCGTCATTGTTCGCGAGAATGGGATCGCCCATCTCAACATGTTCTTCATCCTCAACGCAGGTGTACCAGCCGTCTTCCAGGGTGTACTTGTCGGAGACGAGTTCGCTGTTTTCAACGCGGATGATGCGCATGTCGTCATACTTCTCGTTCTGCATGATCGTGACCTTACCGGCGATCTCAGACATCAACGCTTCACCCTTCGGGTTGCGGCGGGCTTCGAACAGCTCCTCAACACGCGGCAGACCGCTGGTAATGTCGCCGCCCTGGGCAACACCACCGGAGTGGAAGGTACGCAGGGTCAGCTGTGTGCCCGGTTCACCAATGGACTGTGCAGCAACGGTACCGACAGCGGCACCGAGCTCAGCCAGTTTGCCGCGGCCGAGATCCATACCGTAGCACTTGGCGCAAATACCGTGCTTCAACTGACAGGTCATCGGAGAACGAACCTTCATTTCCTGAACGTTGGAGGCCTGAATACGGCGGGCGGCGTTGTGGTCGATCATCTCGCCCTTTTCATAGAGAATCTCGCCTGTGACAGGGTCGACAACACGTTCGGCGGTGACACGACCGTAGATACGTTCGGCATAGGATTGCTGCGCGACATCATCGGAACGGCGGATCCAAATACCTTCATCGGTGCCGCAGTCTTCATCATTGATGATGAGATCCTGGGCAATATCCACCAGACGGCGGGTCAAATAACCGGCATCCGCGGTACGCAAGGCGGTATCCGCCAGACCCTTACGGGCGCCATGTGTGGAAATGAAGTATTCGAGTGCGTCCAGACCTTCGCGGAAGTTGGACTTGATCGGCAGGGTGATAATACGCCCGGACGGGTCAGCCATCAAACCGCGCATACCGGCCAACTGACCGATAGGACCGAAACCACCCTTCGTTGCGCCGGAGTTCGCCATGATCGCCATGTCTCCTTCCGGATCCATGTAACTGCGGACAGCCTTGGAAACCTGCGTGGTGGTATCCTGCCAGACGGCAACGATACGCTCGTCACGTTCGGCTGCGGTGAGCAGACCTCTGCGGAACTGCTTATTGATCTGTTCAACTTCAGCTTCAGCCTTCGCCTGCAGCTCGTTACGTTCCGGCGGAACGGTAATGTCGGAGACCGCCATCGTCAAGCCGGAGCGCATGCAGAATTCGAAACCGATATCCTTAATGGAGTCGGCAACCGCAACCGTGGCTTCCTGTCCGCAGACATCGTAGACTTCGGAAATGAGGTCTTTAATGTCGCCCTTGCCGAAGGTTTGGTTCTTGAAGAGCATCTTTTCCGGCAGGATGTTGTTAAAGATCACACGGCCGACAGTGGTGTCGATGATCTTGGTGACGGGAGCGTCCATGCGCTTGCCGTCGTCATCGTACCAAGTGGCGACACGGAATTTGATCGTGGTGTGAATGTCAACAATTCCGGTATCGTAGCAG
This sequence comes from bacterium, assembly GCA_963618265.1. Lineage (GTDB taxonomy): Bacteria > Chloroflexota > Anaerolineae > Anaerolineales > Anaerolineaceae > Flexilinea. The sequence goes on along the minus strand of CAVESB010000003.1, from coordinate 12,425 downwards.
TATTTGACTTCATCAAAGTCATAGAATGCGCGTCCGTCGCCTTTATGACCGAGTTTGTCATAAAGATGCATGGTCAGGTAGTAAATACCGAGAACCATATCCTTGGACGGGCTGATGATCGGTTCGCCGTCGGCAGGCTTCAGCAGGTTCTTATCGGAGCGCATGAAAGTACGGGCTTCCTCAACAGCCTTGTCGGAAAGCGGTACATGGACAGCCATCTGGTCGCCATCGAAGTCCGCGTTGAAAGCGGTGCAGACGAGCGGATGAAGCTGGATCGCGGAACCTTCGATCAGGATCGGCTCAAAAGCCTGAATACCCAGACGGTGCAGGGTTGGCGCACGGTTGAGCATGACCGGACGTTCGCCGATGACTTCGGCAAGAACTTCCCAAACCTCAGAGCGGTTGCGTTCGATCAGACGGCGTGCTCCCTTGACATTTTGGGCGTAGCCATGCTTGACCAGGCGGGAGATGACGAAGGGCATATAGAGTTCAAGAGCCATGGACTTCGGCAGGCCGCATTGATAAAGCTTCAGTTTCGGACCGACAACAATAACAGAACGCCCGGAATAGTCAACGCGCTTGCCGAGCAGGTTGCGGCGGAAACGACCCTTCTTGCCCTTCAGCATATCGCTCAGGGACTTCAATTCACGGCGGCCGCGGCGGGAAAGCGCCTTGCCGCGCTGGGAGTTGTCAATCAGGGAGTCAACGGCTTCCTGGAGCATACGTTTTTCATTGCGAACGATAACATCCGGCGCACCCAGCTCCAGCAGTCTCTTCAGACGGTTGTTGCGGTTGATCGCACGGCGGTAGAGATCATTCAAGTCGGAGGTGGCAAAACGGCCGCCGTCAAGCTGAACCATCGGGCGAAGATCCGGAGGGATCACGGGCAGAACGGTCAGGATCATCCATTCGGGATGATTGCCGGAAGCGCGGAAGGATTCTACAACCTTCAGACGGGAGGTCGCCTTCTTGCGCTTTTGCTTGGATTTGGTGGTGCGGACTTCATTCCACAGCTCTTCGGAGAGCTTGTCCAGATCCAGACGTTTGAGAATATCATAGAACGCTTCGGCACCCATATCGGCACGGAAGACATTGCCCCAGCGGGAACGCAGCTCACGGTAGGTGGTTTCACTCAGGAAGGTGAAAGGCTGCAGGTCTTCCAGTTCCTCACGGAGCTTGGAATTCTGATCCTGTGTTTCATTGGACTGATCGGCGTGCTGGTTGCGCAGAGATTCCATTTCCTCTTCGGCCTCGGCGCGAATTTCCTGCTTCTCAATGTCCATCTTTTCAATCTCAGCCTTCTGAGAGTTTTTGATTTCCTTCTCAATGCTGTTCAGCTTCTCGCGGACAATGCTCTGAATGTCGGAAATATGCTTGGAAGAGATGGTCTCGCCGGCTTTGACAATCACCGCGTCCGCGGCATTGAGATGCATATCAATCGTAGCTGTCTGACCGAGCTGCGCCTGCAGGGATTCCTCAAGGCGGCGGCCTTCATTGATGACGGGTTCCAGACGCTTGGTGATTTCTTCCTCGGCGCTGGATTCCAGGGCATCGCGCTTTTCCTGCAGATCCTTCAGCTTGGCATCGCGCACACGCTTGACGCTGAGGATCTTGTTGTTGACTTCGCGGGCGCGTTCGCGCTCGGTGCCGTTGATATCATCCTCAAGCTTGCTCAACGCACGCTGGCGGGCTTCTTCATCGACATAGGTGACGATGTACTGAGCGAAATAGAGAACGCGATCCAGATTGCGGCGGGAAATGTCCAGCAGCAGTCCGAGGTAAGACGGGATACGGCGGGTATACCAGATATGCGCGATCGGGGTAGCAAGTTCGATATGACCGAGACGTTCACGGCGAACGGAAGACTTCGTGACTTCCACGCCGCACTTTTCGCAGATAATGCCCTTGTATCGCGGATTCTTGTACTTACCGCAGTAGCACTGCCAGTCACGGGTAGGACCGAAAATCGCCTCGCAGAAGAGACCGTCTTTTTCCGGACGTAAGCGGCGGTAGTTAATGGTTTCCGGCTTTAGTACTTCACCGTAAGACCAGCTTCGGATCGTTTCCGGTGAGGCAAGACTGATACCTAATGCAACCAAACCTTTCGTTTCCACGTCTATATTCTCCTTAAAAATATGATGCTGACATCATTTGTTTATTCGTTAACCACGGCAGAAACACGAACTGCCGACAGGCACAATGCGCCCACTTAAAATAATCGGAGCGACTAATCATTATAGCATAATCGGCACTGATTTTCGAAAATCATTACAAGCACTTGACTTGTATTCGATTGTGGGGTAAAGGGGCAAACCGGGGCAGCAGCAGGGATGAAAACAATACAGATGAAGCGGGGCTTCGCCTGATTATGAATTATCGGACGATGTGCCGGATTGGTTTACAGAGGCTTCGTTTTGCGAAGATTGATCCTCGTCCGGCGGTTCGGCGTGAATGAAGATGTGGTCAATCTCCTGACGGCTCGCCATGCGGTTCTCAATTTCGGTCTCGATGTCGTGAAGTTGCCGCAGCGGCATCGAGCCATCCATGTCAATGTGAATATCAAGGCGCAGCTTCGTCCCGACATATTCGGCAACGAGCTTATGCACCCCGAGAACGCCCGGAACCGTCTCGATCTCATGCTTGAGAGATTGTAATTCCGCGTCATCCACGCCGTGCCCGGTCAGGTAGTTCAGGTTCTCATGCAGGGCGGAAAACGCCGCCTTAAAAATCCACAGGGAGAGCAGAATACCAATGAGCGGATCGCAGATCGGGTCAACCGCGTTCGAGAGCAGAATGCCGAAAACAGCCGCGGCGGAGGTCAGCATGTCGGAAAGGTTATCCTTGGCGGCATCGTTCAACGCGGTGCTGCGCGTCTTTTTCGCAATGGAGCGGATGATCAAAAACATCAGGCACTTGACCGCGAAAGAGAAGATCAACGCCGGAATCGTGGCGGAGGGGGAGACAGCCGCGGCGCCGTTTCGCAGTTTGTCAATGGCTTCCGAAAGCGCGGCATAGGCGGCAAACCCCATGGAGAAACTGATGACTAAGCCGACCAGCGGCTCAAAGCGTTCGTGCCCGTGCGGATGACTGCGGTCAGCGGGGCGGATCGAAATCAGCAGACCGATGATCAGTGTCACGGAATACAGTACGTCGGAAATAGAGTTGTAAGCGTCCGCGTATACGGCGGAGCTGCCCGAACGAACGGCGGCCGTCCACTTTGTCAACGCCAGAAGCAGGTTTCCCACTCCGGTCACTGCCAACGCGAGGTACATTTGTTTTGCGGCAACGGGATCGCTTGTGCTGTCATCAATCCATTTCATGCCGTCAATCTTATCATGCGCACTGAACCGCAGCTGATTGTTAGGGATGACTTCTTTAAGTTTACCCTAAATAACTTATATGACGGACAGAAAGTTTGTTGTAACTATTGTTAAGGTTGCGAAATCGAGATTGCGGTTATAATCAAAGCAAAAAGGAGAAACAGCATGAAGATTTACATCGCCGCGCCGCTTTTCAGTGAGGGTGAGCGGAATTTCAATGAAACGATTGAAGCCATTGTCCGCGAATGTGGGCATGAGACTTATTTCCCCCAGCGGGACGGAGGCTGTGTCGCTGATCTTCCGGACATGATCGACGGAATGCCGAAGCGCGACTATCTCTATCAACTGGACTGTCAGCATCTGGATTGGTGCGACGCGGCGCTGTTCATTATGGACGGACGTGTTCCGGATGAAGGTTCGTGTTTCGAAGCCGGTTACTGCTGCGCTCAGAAAAAACCGGTGATCGGCTACAAAACCGATGCAAGATGTTTCATTGACGGTTTTGACAATGTCATGCTGTGCGGCGGCGTCAAGCCGGTGCTGCGTACCGAAAGCGAGCTGCGGGAATACTTTTCAAAGCTCAAATAAGCATCCCTGTTAAATGAAAAAGCCCGGCTCTCCTCGAACCGGGCTTTTGTTTAATCTTCCGGGTAGGGAATCACGTCCTCATACCAGGTGGTTTCCTCGGACGCGGATTCCGCTGCCGTGTTCTGCCCTGTTGTCCGGCGCTCATTGTATTCGGCTGTCACGGTTTGGTCAGCGGACGCTGCCTCATTGATGCAGAGTTCAATGTCAAAATGAACATCGCTGCCGCGCAGGGTGATCCTCAGTTTGGTCGTCCCCTGATGTAATCCTACGATACGCAGACCGAATTCGCGGATGTCATCCTCTTCCTGTTCGGGAGGAATATACGCCAGCGCGGGGTCTTCGATCTCCAGATCCAGCTCTGTGAAGGGGACGTTTTGCGGGGAGACGGTGATGTCATCCATATCCAGCAGTACATCACTGCCGGCCGTGATGTAAATCTTTTCCGAACGCGGCGCGACATGAATCTCGGAAATTACCTCCGTCTCCGCGGCCGCGTCTTCGGTCGGTATTTCGATCGGGATGTTTGCTTCAGTCGGAGTCTCTGTTGGGATGACTTCCTCGGTCGCTGTCTCCGTGACGGGAGCTTCTTCCGCAGGTGTCTCGCTCTCCGTGGCAATGACGCTTTCTTCCGTTGTTTCGGCTGTCGGGGTGACGGTTTCAGCAGTTTCCCCGCTTGTCGGCGTGGCGGTTACGGGCATTTCTTCGGCGGTTTCCGTTGTCTCTGTCGGCGTTTCTTGCGCCGTTTCTGCTGTCGTTTCCGCAACGGTTTCAGCGGTTCGGGCTTCCTGTGTTTCCGTGATTTCAGGCGCGCTTTCCGTCTCTGTCACTTCGGGCTCCGCTGTCACTTCTGCAGGCCGGGCGACGGTCACATCGCACACAGCCGCGATTTCTCCGTCGGCAACGGACGCAATGTAGAGACCGGCGAATCCTTCGGTCAGCCCGGTGAGGGTGCCGGCTTCCGCGTTTACGACAGCAACATCGCCATTGGTACTGTTGAGTACGTAGGTTGTGCCGTCTACCGGCGCGGTGAGGTTCAGGTCAATTGTCTCATTCGGTGCGATGGTGATGGAAGTCGTCTCGAAGGCGGGACTGACAGGCTCTGCCGTGGGCGCGGGTTCTTCGGAGACGGTCACGGCACAGACGGAAAGAACTTCCCCGCTGCTGATATCCGCAATGTAAAGACCGGCTTCACCCGCGCTTACGGCGGTGATGGTTCCGGTTTCTCCATCAATAGCAACGACGGATGGATTCGATGAACCCGCGATTTGCGTCTCTCCGTCAAAGTCCGCAGTGAAAACATCGCTGACGGATTCGCCCGGGTTCAGGCTGAGTTCATTCTCGCGGAATCCGATCACATAAGTCTCAAGAACCAAGCCGTCAGCGGCGTCTTCGTCCGCCGCCTCGTTGATGAAGACATTTTCTGCGTCTTGCTCAAGTGAGGCGTAATAGATCGGCGGGTTGATCTTGCCGATACGGATGCCGGCGGACTCACCGGAGCCGGTGCGGGTGAAGTAACCGCCCGCGGATCCTTCCGTGACGGTGATATAGAACTTTACCGCGTATTGGCTGAGGTCCCCGGCTTTGATGTCGTTGGAGTCCACGAAGCCATAGACGACATAGCTGCCCGGTTCATCCGCTTTCAGCTGTGCCCCCATGATCTCGAAAGGATGGAGGTCGGGCGTGGTACGGTCATAGGCTTTAATGCGGAACGTTGAAACCGTCTTTCCGCTGACCGATTTATATTGATATTCTGTGCGCAGGCTGTCCCCGTCCGCTGTGAACAGGCCGGAAAGATAGGCGTTCGTGGTCGTCACTGACGAACAGGTGGAGTCGGCGCATTTGCGCGTGACGAATTGGTAAGTCTCGCCCTTGTCCGGGATGTAATCCGACTCAACGTAAACGGAATAAATCGAAGTGCAGTAAGCCGCTTCGGAGCACTCGCTTTCGTTCTTCGGGACGTAAATGCCTTCACCGCTGTCGTTTTTGAAGCTGACCGTGAAGAGCTGCCCCGAGCCGCCGCAGGGATCGAAACCGCCGGATTCACCGTTGGATGCGGAGTCGGAAGCAGCGGCGCAGTACGGACCAAAGCGCACGGTCAGATCCCGTTTGAAATGAAACGCGGAGTTGTGATAGCCCTGCGTGCCGTTGTAGTTTTGATAATAGAAAGTGATGACAAAGGAGCTTACCGTCGGGAAGACATCATTGCCCCACAGGTCGGTTTTCGTCGCGGAAATGTCTTTCAGATAGCCGCCGGTTAATGTCAGCGGCATTTCGGAGATTGTGATGCCGTCAAGGTCGGATGCATCAATGACGGGGTTGTTCGGATCCGCCGGGTCATATTCATAAGTGACGGCTTTCAGGTTCCCGTAGGCATCCACAAAATCCAGCTCCAGCGTGTATTTGTAATCCACTTTCGGACTGACGGTGAGGCGTACGCGGTTGCTGTCCAGTGAGTCGCCGTTGATGATGTTGACCATGGCGAAGTGCCCCATCGTCTCCTTGAAATGAATGGTTTTATTGTCGTTCGGGCACTCGCCGGATGTGTTGTAGATGAGTGCGGAGGAGTAGGTCGTCAGGTTTTTCTCGGCACTGTTGCGTGAGCAGGGATAGACGGGATACTGAACGGTTCCGCCGGCTTTCATCAGCGTTTTGCCGCTCGCCGCGTTCTGAATGTTGAAATTGATTTTCGTGTCTTCGGTGATGTTGGGACCGGGGACATAACGCAGGTAGACCGCAGTGATGACAGAACCGGCAGGCAGGGAGTTGCAGGAGAAATTGCCGCTCAAAACTTCCGTACACTGGTAACGGAGCGAATTGCCGAGGGTGGCGAGTTCCATGGAAAGAACGTAGCCCGCGTCAAGCCCGGTCTCTTTTGTCTCGACAAGAACTTGCAGTTCCGAGCGCCATCTGTCGGAGGTGTCGGGTCTGATTGTTTCAGAAATGCGGTATTCAATGCCTTCCGTGACGGCGTTGGTACATTCGCCGCTGGGGTAGGCTGCTGAGGCAGAGACACCGGAAACCGCGCAGAGCAGGGCGGCAATGGCGAGAATGATTGCGTGCAGATTTATTTTCTTCATATAATACATTTCCCAAGTCAATTATCCGCGTCCCCGCGGTATTGTTTAAGACGATGCCGGTCGCGAAAAGTTGCATTAATTATAACTGTGATTCGCGTCCCCAGAGTTTTCCCCACTTCTTACTCCGAACGACCAATCGGGACTATAATTATGAATCATTCCAAAAACGGAGAGTCTGTATGACCTTTTTAACCTGTCTGTTTCAGATGTTCGCGCTGTTGATCATGATCGGAGCGGGTGCTCTTGCCGCGCATTTCAATTGGCTGGACGAGACCACCAATGCGAAAATGTCAAAGATGATTGTGAACCTCTTCAACCCGCTGCTCGCCCTTTCCGGCGCGGCGAACGCCGTCGGAAAAATTTCGCTTGACACGTTAGGGCTGGTTTTCTTCGTTGCGGTATGTATGTTCACCTCGTTTATTATTGTCAGTGTTTTTACTGCGCGGTTCTTCGATAAAGATGTCATGCAGCAGCGTGTTTATAAACTGATGGTCGTCTTTCCGAACTGCGGCTTCATCGGTATTCCGGTCGTCAGCAGTCTGCTTGGGCAGGAATATGTGGTGTATGTCTCGATTTTTGTCCTGGTTTACAATCTTTACTTCTATACCTACGGCGTTTCCGTACCGGAAGGGAAATTCAGCCTGAAGTCCCTGAAGGCTTTGAACAATCCCGGCACTTACTGCTGTGTTCTCGGCTTGCTGCTGATCGTTTTCTCCGTCAATTTACCGGACTTCCTCTTGACCGCGGTCACTTCCATCGGCAACTGCGCCTCTCCGCTGGCACTGATGACCGTCGGCTACTCTCTGTATTACGCGGATTTGAAGCGGATTTTCAGTCAGCCGCGGCTTTATGCCTTTTCCGCTATGAAGCTTCTCGTTCTGCCGTTGATCGCGCTGCCGCTCCTGCGCCTGTTGCCCTTGAAGTCCGACCTGTTGATGCTGGTGATGATTATGTTCGGTATGCCGGTCGGCAATATGCCGCTGATTTTGGCGGCGGAACGAAACATTGACTGCTCCGTCTGCTCTGCGGCAATCATGATGACGACGGTCTTCTGTGTGGTGACGATCCCGATCCTGATCCTGCTTGTTTAGCCGTGATTAAAAAAGAAAGATCGCATTTTGCGATCCCCTTTTTATCAGCCTAATCTTGCGGCAAGCACTTCAAGACTCTGCGCCGGCACGCAGAAGCGGTCGCGGCAGGTTTTGATTTCTTCCCGCACTTCCGCAAGCGGAAACCAGCGGACTTCGTCAACCTCGCTTTCCTGCAGCTTGAGTGCGCCTGTGTCTATCGCTTCACGGTATAGGTAGACCCGGGAGTATTCGTTATCCCTGAAAAGCTTCCCGTGGAACACCTTCTCATAGCGGATGCGGAAATGACCGATATACTCAAGCTGATCCGCGGACGCGTGAATGCCCAGCTCCTCACCAAGTTCCCGCAGTGCGGACTCCACAGATTCCGAACCGGCGGGAATATGCCCGGCAGAGGAGGTATCGTAAAGACCGGGGAACGATTCCTTCTCCATACTGCGCTTCTGCAGCAGGATCTGCCATTCCCCATTCACCTCGCGGACGACCCAGACATGCGCGGTGCGGTGCATGATGCCGTCTCGATGTGCGATGTTTCGCTCGACGGTTTGCCCTGTCGGTTCGCCGTTTTCGTCACAAATGTCTAAAAATTCCATAGGCGTTTACTGTTTGACAATCTCGTTGATGCTTTGCGCCGGACCGGCGTTGCCCTGAATTTCCGACGGGATGCCGATCTTGGCGGACTTCCCGTCAGCCGGCATGATTAATCTCCTTCCTTTTACTGCTATTGTACAATGGAATATGTCTTTTCATGTGCCGTGGTGACAGTTGGTAAATTCGTATATTTTTCTGAATCTGTTGCAGTATGTCACAAGTTTGTCATGTTTACCTCCGGTTAGTCATGACTGTATTATAATGGCGGATAAGTTTGGTTAGAGGAGACAAATTATGACGGAAAATACCAAAACAACAATTCGAGATTTGAAAATCGGCGAGCACGGGCGTGTAACCCGTGTCGGCGGTGAAGGTGCCCTTCGTCAGCACTTTCTGGATATGGGCGTGATTCCCGGTGCGGAAGTCACGATCGTGAAGTTCGCTCCGATGGGCGACCCTGTGGAACTGCAAATCCACGGCTACGAACTGACGCTTCGTCTGGACGAAGCCGCGAAGATCGACGTGGAACGCATCTCTGAGTTGACCCGGGTCGCGCCCAGCAAAAAACGTGATATTGATCATCCGAGACTGGGCGAGGAAAGCGCGCATGACCGCCGTCGTGACAACAAGCCCCTGCCCGAAGGCACTTTACTGACTTACGCGCTCGTCGGCAACCAGAACAGTGGCAAGACTACATTGTTCAATCAGCTGACCGGCGCCAACCAGCACGTCGGCAACTTCCCGGGCGTTACCGTTGACCGTATCGACGGCCCTATCCGCGGGAAGCCGAATACCTCTGTTACCGACCTGCCGGGTATCTACTCCCTGTCTCCGTACAGCAGTGAGGAACTGGTATCCCGCAATTTTGTTTTGAATGATAAACCGAAGGCGATTATCAACATCGTTGACGCCACGAATATTGACCGCAACCTTAACCTGACCATGCAGGTGCTTGAGCTGGGTATTCCGACAGTCGTCGCCCTGAACATGATGGATGAAGTCACCGGCAACGGCGGCTCGATTGACATCAACCGCATGGAAAAGATGCTCGGCGTTCCTGTCGTCGCCATTTCCGCTTCCAAGAATGAAGGCATCAGTGAATTGATTGATCACGCGATTCATATTGCGCAGTATCAGGAAACGCCGGAGCGCCAGGACTTCTGTGATCCCGAAGACCATGACGGTGCGCTGCATCGTTGTATTCACGGCGTAACCCATTTGATTGAAGATCACGCCAAGCGTGCCGGTATCCCTGCAAAGTTCGCCGCCACAAAAGTGATCGAGGGCGACTCTCTGATCATCGGTCAGTTAGGTCTGGATCAGAACGAGACCGAAATGCTTGAGCACATTATCACCCAGATGGAAAAGGAACGCGGACTTGACCGCGCCGCCGCCATCGCTGATATGCGCTTCTCCTTCATTGAAAAAGTCACCCGCGCCTGCGTCAAAAAGCCGAAGCAGAGCCGCGAACGCACTCGTTCCGAAAAGATTGACCGCATCCTGACCGGGAAGTATACCGCTCTGCCGGTGTTCATCCTGATTATGGCCGCTGTCTTTTATCTGACTTTTAATGTCATCGGCGCCTGGTTGCAGGGCTTGCTTGAGACCGGTATTGAATGGTTCACCGGGATTGTTGACAATGCGCTGACTGCGGCGAACGTCAATGAAGCGATTCACAGCCTGATTATCGACGGCATCTTCGCCGGTGTGGGTTCTGTGCTCAGCTTCCTGCCGATCATCGTCACGCTGTTCTTCTTCCTGTCAATTATGGAAGACAGCGGTTATATTGCCCGCGTTGCCTTCTTCATGGATAAGCTCCTGCGCCGTATCGGCCTTTCCGGACGTTCCATCGTCCCGATGCTGATCGGTTTCGGCTGCACTGTCCCCGCTGTTATGGCGACCCGTACACTGCCGTCCGAACGTGACCGCCGCATGACCATCCTGCTGACCCCGTTCATGAGCTGTACCGCGAAGCTGCCGATTTACGCTTTCTTTGTCAACGCTTTCTTCCCGGAACACAGCGGCTTGATCATGACCGGACTCTATATCCTCGGTATTCTGGTCGGCATCCTCGTTGCACTGCTCTTCCGCAAGACACTGTTCCGCGGCGATGCTGTACCGTTCGTCATGGAACTGCCGAACTATCGTATGCCGTCCCCGCG
>CAVESB010000003.1:0-1535 GCA_963618265.1 bacterium | reverse complement strand
CCCCGCGGAGCGTCGCTCAGCTGATCTGGCAGAAGGCCAAGGGCTTCCTGCAGAAGGCTTTCTCTGTCATCCTTATCGCGACCGTTGCCGTCTGGTTCCTGCAGAGCTTTGACTTCCAGCTCAACATGGTTGAAGATTCCTCTGCCTCCATTATGGCTGCAATTTCCGGTTTGATCGTCCCGCTCTTCCGCCCCATCGGACTTGGCGACTGGCGCATTTGCACCTCCCTTATCTCCGGTTTCATGGCGAAGGAAAGCGTTGTCTCCACGATGGAAATCCTCTTTGAGGGCGATGTCCGCACCTTCCTGACTTCCGCTCAGGCCGCATCCATGCTGGTCTACAGCTTGATCTACACGCCCTGTGTCGCCGCGATCGCCTCTATCCGCCGCGAACTCGGTCACAAGTGGGCTGTCGGTGTCGTCTTCTGGCAGTGTTTCGTCGCCTGGGTTGCTTCGCTGATTACCTATATTATCGCCTCCGGGGTACTCTAAGATGAACGCCATTGACTTCATTCTGCTGGGAGTAATCGCGGCCGCCCTGGTGCTCGCCTTTTGGCTCAGTCGTCGCCCCTCTTCTTCCGGATGCGCCTGCTGCGGGAACTGTTCCGCCTGCATGAAGCGATGCGGAAAAGCTCCCCGGAGGAAGTCCGAATGACTGATATTCTGCTGTATATCCTTCTGGGAATCATTATCCTTGCTGCGCTGGCGGAGACAATCCGCCGGCGCCGGAAGGGCAGCTCCTGCTGTGGTACGCGGGGAAACGATGTAAAAGCCGTAAAGGCGCAGCAACTCACGGGAAATGTGTCCGAGCTGCGCCTGGACATCGGCGGCATGGTGTGCGGTAACTGCGCTGCGCGGGTGCAGAATGCCCTGAACGCGCTCCCGGGTGTCTCTGCCAAAGTCAGCATTGAAACAAAGCAGGCTGTGGTGAAATACGAGGATAGCGTGGATCCTGAAACCATTCGTGCGGCGGTGCGTTCCTGCGGGTACGCTGTACTGAACTGAAACCGTCGTTTATACCGCAATCGAATACGGGTCAAATGCTTGGAATATTTTTCGGAAATCTGTATGATTTCCGAAAAATCGTTTGACCGTTGTTGTTTTATAGGTTATAATTCAGCGGTTAGAAAAATTAATAGAAGCGGAAAATCTTGATTGATGCATTGTGTACATGGTTTTTCGAAGAGTTTTTTGGGAAGCTTTTCGAAAGAGCGGAAGCAGTGGCAGACGGAACCCAAGCAAGCAGTTTTCCGTGGATAGATCGGATTGCAGTCTGATCAGAAAACTGAAAGGAATCAAAATAGATGGCTACCAAACGTACTTATCAACCGAAAATTCGACGTCGTGTTCGTGTTCATGGCTTCCGTGAACGTATGGCGACCGCTGATGGTCGCAATGTTCTGAAGCGCCGTCGTGCTCGCGGTCGTTATTCTCTGACCGTCTCCGCGAACAACAGCCTGAAGCGCATTCGCTGGTAAGAGCAACCTTTTTCAGTTGAGTCAAGATATCCGATAATTTACAGCGAGTGAGGCAGTG
>CAVESB010000002.1:55570-67363 GCA_963618265.1 bacterium | reverse complement strand
CTCATAGCTCATGCCTCCTTCCCGGATTCATGACTTACAGCCCATCTGCGCTTGATCTCAGGCCAATTCTTTTTGAAATACGGACCGGAAATCGCGACAACAACGATCACGGCGGAAATCAGTTTCAGCATGTAAGCCGGCAGATTCAGACGCAGCGCAATTGTGTAGACGATACGGAAAATGATTGACCCGACAACAGCACCGATTGCCTGAACGGGAATACGTCCCTTACCAAAGAAAGTCTGACCGATCAGCAGGGAGGCCAAAGCGATCGTCACCATACCCGTACCGATATTGATGTTCACGGACTTCTGCGACTGAGCGAGAAGCGCACCGGAAAGGCCGGTAAAAGCGTTGGCAATGACCAGCCCGACCGTGACCGTCATACGCGGGTCCACAGAGGAAGCCTTCACCATATCGGCATTATTGCCCGTAGCGCGAATCGCCAGACCGAGACGGGTTTTCAGGAAAATTGAGAGGAAGATAATCACCAGAGTGGCAGCAATAAGCGCGATAATGATCGTGTTCCAGCCCGCCAGCGCAGTACCCGCGAGTTTCCCCTTCAGCATCGTGAAGATCGTCACCGATTTATTCATATTGAGCAGGGAAGACCCGCCCATGACGGCGATATTGATTGAATAAAGGGCAGTGTTTACGATAATGCCCGAGAGCAGACTGTCAATTCCCATCCGCGTCTGCAGCAGCGCGTTGACAAAACCGGCCGTCATACCGGCGAGCATCGCGGCGGGTATGGAAAGCCAGGGATGGCCGGCAAGAACGACAGAAGCGCCGACCGTAGCTCCAAGCGTAAAAACACCGTCCGTCGCAAGGTCGCAGACATTCAGCATGGAATAACTGAGAAACAATGAGAGTACGGTCAAAGACCCGACCAGTCCAAGCTCAAGTGCGGTCTGTCCGAGCATCGTGATCGTTGCCAAATTCATCGTGAAAAACCTCCGATCTTCATGTTACAGGGCGGGGCACTGTCATAAAGCAGCACCCCGCCGTCAATAATCAGATAATTATATTTCGGGAGCGACGTCCCGATTGATTGCTTAGCAGCTTAATCCGCGTTTGGATCGGCTGTAACGACGGTTTTAATCGCGGAACTGTACGGAGTGAATGCCTCAACGATCGCGTCAAAATCATAGCCGAGCTGTTCACAGATTTCGGTGTTGATCGTGGCAATGCCGTTGTCCAGCATTGAGACAGGCATGGTAGCGGGATCCGCGCCGTTCACGAGGATGTCAATGACCATATTCGCAGCGGCAACCCCGTTATCGGAGTAATTGATGCCAAAGCCGAGGAAAGCGCCGCTCAAAGCGAAGGAATCAGAACCGCCGTAATGAGGAATACCGGCTTCAGCGAGAATTTCATACAAAGCGGATTCGGAGTACATCACCGTGTTGTCGGACGGCGTGAAGACAGCGTCCATACCGTCAGCGACAATGGATTGGCAAGCCAGCTGCAGCTCATCGGTCGTTGTGCCGGTATACTCTTTCCAAGCAATGCCTTTCTCATCCAGCCACACCTTCGCGTCAGCAATGGCGGTAGTGGAGGAATCCTGTCCCAGGTCATAGAGCAATGCCACATTGTCAACATCCGGGTCAGCGGCAATGATGAGGTTCATCATGGCGCCGGTATCCAGGAAATCGGAAGCGCCGGTAATATTGGAACCCGGAACATCCCAGGACTCAACAAGTCCCGCAGAAACCGGATCGGAAACGGCGGCAAAAACGACCGGGATTTGGTTATCTTCTGTGTCAGCCTGCATATTCATCGCAACAGGGGTAGCGACCCCAACCATAACATCCACGCCGCGAGAAATGAAATCCGTCACGATCTGTGAAAGGACATTCGCATCAGCCTGGGCGTTATCATAGTAAACCTCAAAGTGAACGGACGGGTTCTCCTCCTCGTATTTGGCGAGTGTGGACTCAATGGCGGAGACAGCCGCATTCAACGCTTCATGATCGACATAGTTGCAGATGCCGACCTTGTACGTGGTCACTTCATCGGCGAAGCAGACACTGAAAGCGGAAAGAACCAAAATAAAGGCTGTAAGAATAAAGATGATGTTTTTGTTCATAATAATAAAACTCCTTGATTTGCCGTAAATGAAGCACAGCTCAAAGCATGGAGAAAATATAGTCCTTTGGCAAAAATCCGTCAAGGTAAAATGTTATTGATTACATTCTATATTTTCAATCGATTTTTTCAATGGATCAAATTCCGGCAAAAACCCTGAGTCCTTCGCGGGGAGGACTCAGGGTTGATATCGAATCAATTAATATCGTCGAATGATTCGGCTGTTGTGATTGTACGGATTGAAGTACAGTAAGGTTCGAAAGCGGTGCTGAGCTCATCGAAGTCAAAGCCGAGGGCTGCGGCGGTTTCGGTGTTGACCGTGGCGGTGCCGTTGTCAAAAGTCGCGACAGCCACCTCACCCGGGTTTCTGTCGTTGATCAGAATATCCGCAACCATAGAGCCGGTGACCTTGCCAAGCTCAATATAGTCAACGCCGTAGCCGAGGAACGCGCCGTTCAGGGCGAAGGAATCAGCGCCGGTAAAGTGCGGGATGCCGGCTTCGGCAAGCATGTCGTAAATGGAGAGTTCGGCGGTCATGATCGTGTTGTCCGCCGGAGTGAAGACCGCATCGACACCATCCGCGATCATAGACTGGACAGCGAGACGGACTTCGTCAACCGTCGTGCCGGTGTATTCTTTGTAGGCGACACCCTTTTCATCAAGAAAAGCCTTCGCGGATTGAATCGCGGAAGTGGACGAATCCTGACCGAGATCATAAAGCAATGCAATATTATCGGCATCCGGATCCGCGGCGAAGATCAGGTTCATGACAGCGGCAGTGTCGAGATAATCGGAAGTGCCGGTAATGTTGGCGCCGGGGACTTCAAGAGAGTCAACCAAGCCGACAGAGAGCGGGTCGGAAACAGCGGCAAAAACAACCGGTGTGCCGGATCCTTCGGTAGCGGCCTGCATCGCCATGGCAACCGGGGTCGCAACACCAACCATCAAGTCAACACCCTTGGCGGAGAAGTCGGTAATGATTTGAGCAAGAACATTGGAATCCGCGTTGCAGTTTTCGTAATAGATCTCGAATTGGACGCCGGTTTCAGCCGTTTCAGCGTCAAGCGCGGCGTAAATATTCTCCACAATCTGGTTCAGAGAGGCATCATCGACATAGTTGCAGATGCCGATTTTGAAGCTCTGTGAATTCTGAGCGGAGCAGCTGCAGACAAGCGTCAGGGCAAGAACAGCGGAGAGAAACAGGGAAACAACAGTCTTTTTCATAATAAAAAACTCCTTTTATGGAGCCGTGGGAGGGATGCGCCCCGCGGCATACTCAGGGAATAATTTCCACCGCGGGAGGCCCCTTAAAAAAGAAACCGCCCGAGGTGATTAGGAACGGCCGTGAATCATCAATTCACGGTACCACCGGGCGCAGTATAAGCATACCATCATATGCTGCCCTTTGATAACGGAGAGTTCAGCTCCGGCTCACATACTCACGGATGATCCGTTTTCCGTTCGCCCTCGGAAGTCCATTCGGTTATTCATTCCCTGCCGCGCTTCCACCTTCCGCGGCTCTCTGGTAAGGCAAGAGGAACAACTTACTTACACTTCTTCACAGGTTTTCTTTTTTCAGTTGTATGTGTATCTTATTGCGTTTTTCTTGTATAGTCAAGTAAATCCTTGAAAATTCATGACAGTCTTTCAAACACGCGAAAGAACGCAAACAGCTTTTCAAAAATCAGTCATATTTAACTGCCAATCTTCCGAAAATGTGTATAATTGAAAAGCATGAATAAAACTGTTTCTTTTGCGTATTTTTATTTTTACTTTCCCTTCAATGAACACATTGCCGGGTAAGTTTGTGATACGTAAAAGACTGAAATAAGAAAATCGGATGCGGCACAGAATACCTCAAGCACACTGTACCGCATCTTTTCTTTAACCAAGGAGTGATGAATTCAATGATCGTAGTTCTGAAGTCTAACGTTGAAAAAGAGAAAAAAGACCGCCTTGTTGAATGGCTCAAGGGGATGGGGCTCGGTGTCCATATTTCCGAAGGTGAGTACCAAACCGTTCTCGGACTCATCGGCGACACGGGAAAAATTGACATAGACCTCATCGGAAGTCTTGAAATCGTCGACTCGGTCAAGCGCGTCACCGAAACCTTCAAATGCGTGAACCGCAAGTTTCATCCGGATGACACCGTTGTGCAGGTCGGCGATGCAAAAATCGGCGGCGGAAATTTCTGCCTGATCGCCGGTCCCTGCTCTGTTGAGACCGAAGAACAAATTGTCGGCGTTGCAAAAGCGGTCAAGGAAGCCGGTGCGAACCTGATGCGCGGCGGTGCTTTCAAGCCCCGTACTTCACCGTATGACTTTCAGGGATTGAAAGGGCGCGGCATCGAGTTGCTGAAAATCGCCCGTCAGGAAACCGGGCTTCCCATTGTAACCGAAATCATGTCCGTCACAGACCTGCCGCTTTTTGAAGATATTGATGTGCTTCAGGTCGGCGCCCGCAACATGCAGAACTTCGACCTGCTGAAGGAACTCGGCGGCACGGGGAAACCGATCCTGCTGAAACGCGGTCTCGCCAACACGCTGAAAGAGCTGCTGATGAGCGCGGAATACATCATGGCATCCGGCAACGACAATGTCATCCTCTGCGAACGCGGCATCCGCACTTACAGCGATTATATGCGCAATACGCTCGACCTTTCCGCCGTGCCGATGCTGCACGAGCTTTCACACCTCCCTGTCATCGTTGACCCCAGTCACGCCACAGGCATTGCCCGCATGGTTCCGCCGATGGCTCTGGCCGCCACCGCCTGCGGAGCTGACGGACTCATCATCGAGGTTCACAATGACCCGGTTCACGCTCTGTGCGACGGTGCGCAGTCCCTGACACCGGACACTTACGCCGCGCTGGTCAAGAAGATCATGGCGGTTCGTTCCGTAGTGGCATAGGGACGGAACAACGAAACATAAGAAAAGGAGTGTTCATGATTGTCGGCATCGTCGGACTTGGTTTGATTGGAGGCTCTTTCGCCAAAGCATATAAGGAAAAGGGTCACACTGTTTACGCCTGGAACCGCAGTCATTCCACGCTTGAATTCGCCATGCTCAGCGAAATCGCAGACGCAGAACTGACGCCGGACAACATCGGCAGCTGCGACCTTGTGTTGCTCTGCCTCTATCCGGAAGCGTCTATCAATTACCTCGCCTCGGTCGCTCCCAAAATCGGGACAAAACCGGTCGTCATCGACTGCTGCGGCACAAAGCGCGTGATCTTCGCGGGCTGTTCAAAGCTCTCCCAAGAGTACGGCTTCACCTATGTCGGCGGACATCCAATGGCGGGATCTCAATACTCCGGCCTGAAATATGCCAAAGCCAATATGTACAAAGGTGCGCCTATGGTCATTGTGCCGCAGAACCGCAACGACATTGTCCTTCTGAGCAAAGTCAAGGATCTCTTGGAGCCGGCGGAGTTCGGACACATCACCGTCACAAGCGCGGAGGAACATGACCGTATGATCGCTTTCACCTCGCAAATGGCGCATGTCGTCTCGAACGCCTACATCAAAAGCCCAACCGCCGGTTCTCACAAAGGCTTCTCCGCCGGCAGCTACCGTGACTTGACGCGCGTCGCCTGG
Organism: bacterium; assembly: GCA_963618265.1. Taxonomy (GTDB): domain Bacteria; phylum Chloroflexota; class Anaerolineae; order Anaerolineales; family Anaerolineaceae; genus Flexilinea. Next base: position 61,680 of record CAVESB010000002.1, on the reverse strand, counting down.
CTGAATCCGGAAATGTGGGCGGAGCTTTTCCTTGAGAACAAAGACAACCTGCTGAACGAGATCAATATCTTCATCAATAACATGAATGAATACAAAACCGCCCTCGAAAATGATGATCGAGAGATGCTCATCCGCATTCTCGAAGAGGGCAAACGCCGCAAGGAAGAAGTGGACGGCAAATGACAGACACCATTCTCATCAACGCATCAACATCGTATCAGGTACTCGTCGGATCCGGGCTTCTGCGTGAAGCGGGCGATCTGATCACGGCAGCCGTGCCGAAAGCACGCGCCGCCATGATTGTCTCCGATGATAATGTCTTCCCGCTGTACGGGGACGCACTCAAGACGGCTCTTGCAGATACCGGACTCGAAATCCACGAATTCGTCTTTTCTCACGGAGAGCGGAATAAAACGCTCGCAACCTGGGGACGGCTGCTTGAGACCATGAGTTCGTCCCATATGACACGGAGTGATTTTGTCATCGCTCTGGGCGGCGGCATCGTCGGCGACTTAGCAGGATTCGCCGCGGCTTCATATCAGCGCGGCATCCGCTTTGTACAGATTCCAACGACACTCCTTGCGGATGTGGATGCCTCTGTCGGCGGCAAGACTGCCGTTGACCTCGAGAGCGGGAAAAACCAGGTCGGAGCTTTTCACCAACCGTCGCTTGTGATCTGCGACACCGACACCTTGAAAACCCTGCCGAAGGAAGAGTTCGGCTGCGGCGCGGCGGAAGTGATCAAGACCGCCATTCTGCGCAGTCCGGTACTGTTTGAACGGGTCGCGGGCGGCACAATCGCTCAAGCAGACATCAGCGAATGTATTTCCATCAAGCGCGATTTTGTCATCAATGATGAATTCGACACCGGTGTCCGTATGCAGCTGAACCTCGGACACACCATCGGTCATGCCATTGAAGCGTGCAGTCATTACACCATTCTGCACGGGCAGGCAGTCGCCATCGGCACGTCGGTCATCACCCGCGCCGCTGTGAAACGCCGTATCTGCACTCCCGAGGTTTTAGATAAAGTTCTTGCCGCGTTTACAAGCTACGATCTCCCGACCGAAACGGTTTTCACGTCGGAGGAACTCTACGCCGCGTCCCTGCTGGACAAGAAGGCGGGCGGCGGTACGCTGCGAATCATCATCCCGGAGCGGATCGGACGCTGCCGGGTGGAAACCATCCGACAGGAAGACCTGCTTGGTTGGATTCGGGACGGAGGCATCGCGTGATCCGTACCGTACAGCCCGGCTCCCGCCACGGAACGCTCTATGTGCCGGCGTCAAAATCCGTCGCCCACAGGCTTCTCATCAGCGCGGCATTTTCCGCCGCACCCTGCGTCCTGCGTTGCGATGGTATCTCCAATGACATCGCCGCCACGGTACGCTGTCTGAACGCACTCGGCGCCGATATCTCCATTGATGGAGACCGCCTCTCCGTGAGCCCGATCCACGAAGCGAAACCCACGGCGGATTTATACTGCGGGGAGAGCGGATCTACGCTGCGCTTTCTCATCCCGGTCGCGGGCGTACTCGGATGTGAGGCGGTCTTCCACATGGAGGGGCGGCTGGCGGAACGCCCGATTGAGACGCTGACCGAAGAATGTGCCCGTCACGGTATGCGCTTCGAAAAAGAAGGTGCCTCACTGCACCTTTCCGGGAAACTTACGCCGGGCAGCTACACGATCCCCGGCAACATCTCTTCCCAGTTCATCACGGGACTGCTCTTCGCGTTACCGTTCCTTGACGGAGATTCCACCCTCACCATCACAGATACCGTGGAGTCTGCGGGATATATCCGTCTGACCGAAGATGCACTGCGCCGTGCGGGTATCCAATTCACAAAAGCAGAAAACTGTTATACCATTCCGGGAAACCAGTGCTGTTCCCTTTCGGGAAGTATTGAGGTCGAGGCAGACTGGTCAAGCGCGGCGTTCCCGCTGTGCATGGGAGCGCTGTCCGCTGAAGGGATAGAAATCCGCGGCGTAAATCTCGCTTCCCGTCAGGGCGATGCGCGAATTCTTGAGATATTGGAAGGCTTCGGCGCTTCTGTCAACCGGGGAACCGACTGCGTGACCGCATACCGCGGAATCTTGAAAGGGCAGTCCATTGACGCCTCCCAAATTCCCGACATGGTGCCGGCAATCTCCGTCATCGCCGCGGCTGCCGAAGGAGAAACCGTCATCAGCGGCGCGGCGCGGCTGCGTCTGAAAGAATCGGATCGCATTCGCAGCACCGCCGCCATGCTGCGCGCGCTGGGCGGCGAAGTCCGTGAGACAGAAGACGGCTTGATCATCACGGGCAAACCGATTCTCAAGGGCGGGCAGGTTGACCCCGCCGGAGATCATCGCATTGCCATGGCCGCCGCGACCGCGGCATCAGTCTGTGAAGCACCCGTCACCATCTGCAACGCGGAATGTACAGACAAATCCTACCCGGGTTTCTGGGATGAAATCGAGAAGCTGTCAAGGAGCGGAAAATGAGCAGCAGTTACGGTGAAAATATCCGCGTGACCGTCTTTGGACAGTCGCACTCCGCCGGTATCGGCGTGACCATTGAAGGCATCCCCGCCGGAAATGAAATCGACCTCGAGCGTCTGAACGAATTCCTGTTGCGCCGCGCCCCGGGACAGAATTCATGGTCCACAGCGCGAAAAGAAACGGATCGTCCGGAGTTCCTCAGCGGTATTTTTGAAGGGAAAACCTGCGGCGCACCCATTACCGCCATCATCCGCAACAATGATACACGGTCAAAAGACTACGCGCAATTGAAGATCACACCCCGCCCGGGTCATGCGGATTACACTGCCTCCGTCAAGTACCACGGCTGCCAAGATTACCGAGGCGGCGGGCACTTCTCGGGACGGCTCACCGCGCCGCTGTGTATCGCGGGCGGGATCTGCCTGCAGCTGCTGGAACGGGAAGGCATCCGCGTCCTCAGCCGGATCGCCTCCATCGGCAATGTGGAAGATGAAGGATCATTGACCGAAAGCACCGCCGCGAAGGAATTCCCGGTGGTCAATGACGAACGCGGCGCCGCCATGCGCGAATTGATCGCCGCCATGCGAGCCGAAGGAGATTCCGTCGGCGGGATTGTTGAATGCGTTGTCACCGGACTTCCGGTTGGACTCGGCGACCCGATGTTCGGCGGCATGGAAAACAGAATCGCCGCCATCATCTTCGGCATTCCCGCTGTCAAAGGGCTGGAATTCGGCGCGGGTTTCACTGCCGCACGCATGTCCGGCAGTGAAAACAACGACGCTTACGAATTTCGTAACGGAGCCGTGACCGCGAAGACAAATAACGCGGGCGGCATCCTCGGCGGCATCACAAACGGCATGCCGCTCACTTTCCGCGCCGCGTTCAAGCCGACGCCGTCCATCGCCAAAGCGCAGAACAGCGTCAATTTAGAAACGAATGAGAACACCGTACTGGAGATCACCGGACGGCACGATCCCTGTATCGTGCCCCGCGCGGTCCCGGTCGTTGAAGCCGCGGCAGCCATCGCTGTTTATGACGCGCTGCTGAGCAGAAAAAAAGAAATCAATTAGAAAACCCGCGGCAGTATGCCGCAGGCAGGAGGAACACACATGAGTGATTTGGAACAATATCGGGCTGAGATCGATGACATTGACAAGCAGATCGTGAATCTGTTTGCCCGCCGTCTTGATGTCGCGGGAAATATCGCAGATTACAAAAAAAGCAATGGACTGCCCGTCTTTGACGGCACCCGTGAGCGGGCGAAACTGCTTTCTGTCACCGAACAGGCACCGGAAAGCGCGAAGCCGTACATGCCGATTCTGTATTCCCAGATTTTCGACCTGACCCGCAGTTACGAACATCGCTTCACAGACGGCGAAAATGAAGTCAGCCGCCTGATTGAAAAAGCAATCGAGACCACCCCGAAAGTTTTTCCCGAATCCGCCTCTGTCGCCTGTCAGGGCATCGCCGGCGCGAACTCCCAGATCGCTGCGGATAAACTTTTCAAACTGGCCAACATTCTTTATTTCAAGAACTTTGACGCGGTCTTCACCGCCATTGAGAAGGGACTTTGCCGCTACGGCGTTATCCCGGTTGAGAACAGCAACGCCGGTTCCGTGAACAAGGTCTATGACCTGATGATGAGCCACCACTTCTACATCGTGCGCAGCCTTGTTATTCATGTCAGCCATTTCCTGATGGCAAAACCGGGGACAAAGCTCTCCGACATCAAGGAAATCTACTCTCATGAGCAGGCGATCAACCAATGCTCCGCTTTTCTCAGCGGGCTTGAAGGCGTTCGCGTGATTCCTGTCGCGAACACCGCCATTGCCGCGAAGATGGTAGACGAATCCGGTCGTTCCGATGTAGCCGCCATCGCCGCGTATCCCTGCGCGAAGATCTACGGATTGGAAATACTCGAAAACAACGTCCAGAACTCCGACAACAACTACACACGCTTTATCTGCATTTCCAAAGATCCTGAAATCTATCCCGGCGCGGACAAAACCAGCCTGATGGTCACCCTGCCGCATGAATCCGGCTCCCTCTACAAGCTGCTTGCCCGCTTCAACTCACTGAACCTGAACCTGAACAAGCTGGAATCCCGTCCGCTGCCGCACAAGGAATTCGAGTTCATGTTCTACTTTGACCTTGATGCGCCGGTCTATTCCGAACGCTTCCTGCAGCTGATGAAGGAACTTCCTGCCGCCTGCAGCGACTTCACCTATCTCGGAAGCTACAGCGAGGTTCACTGATGCTGCAATGCGGTCTTTTAGGCAGAAAACTCGGGCACAGTTACTCTCCCGCCATTCATAAGGAGCTGGGAGATTACGTATATCGCATCTACGAAAAAGAGCCGGAGGAGCTGAAAGATTTCATTCTGAACGGGGATTGGAACGGACTGAATGTCACCATTCCTTACAAAAAGACCGTACCGGAATACTGTGACGGGTTATCTGAAACCGCACGCCGCATCGGAACGGTCAACACCCTGGTCAAGCGTTCCGACGGGACAATTTTCGGAGACAACACCGATGTCTACGGGTTCGCGAGCCTGGTTCGCGTATCAGGCATTGACCCGCGTGCCGGGAAAGTCCTGGTTCTCGGAAGCGGCGGCGCCTCCGCCGCGGTACTTGAGGCGCTGCGGCAAGTCGACGTGACACCGATCGTCATCAGCCGTTCCGGCGAAAACAATTACACGAATCTCGAACGTCATGCCGACACTTCGCTGATCATCAACACAACGCCGCTCGGGATGTATCCAAACACCGGTGTTTCCCCTCTCAGTCTGGATCTCTTCCCGCACTTAGCAGGCGTGTTGGATGTGGTTTACAACCCCGCGCGTACCCAAATTCTGCTGGACGCGGAAACCCGCGGTATTCCGAATGCGAACGGACTGTATATGCTGACCGCGCAGGCGAAAAAATCTGCCGAATGTTTCACCGGCAGCGCGCTTCCCGATGGGGAAATTGAGCGTGTCACAAGGAAACTCGCCGCGGACATGATGAATATCGTCATCATCGGTATGCCGGGTTCCGGGAAAACCGTCACGGCACGCCGTCTTGCAGAACGCACCGGCCGTGAGGTCGTGGACGCGGACACCTTCTGGGAAGAGAAGTACGGCGAATCCATTCCGGACTTCATTCACAAAAAGGGTGAATCTGCCTTCCGTGAACGGGAAACCGCAGTGCTGTCCGAACTCGGCAAACGTTCAGGAATCATCATCTCCGCCGGCGGCGGCGTTGTGACAAGGGAAGAGAATTATCCGCTTCTGCACCAGAACAGCACGATCGTCCGTCTTGAGCGGGATATCGACCGCCTTGCCCGCGAAGGGCGCCCGCTCTCAATCGGGAATGACCTTCACGCCATGTACGCCGTTCGTGCGCCGCTGTATGCGCGTTTCGCCGATATCACAGTGAGCAACAACGGCAGCCTTGAGCGAACCGTGAACGAGATTCTCGAAAAGCTCGAAACCATTTAGCAAGTCAAAATCCGCCCCTGCGGCGGATGCTTCGCTTGAAAAGGATGATGTATGAAGTTACTGATTATCAACGGTCCCAATATCAACATGCTGGGAATCCGTGAGCCGGGAATTTACGGGAACCGGGATTTCAAAGCACTGCTGGCT
>CAVESB010000002.1:37986-55560 GCA_963618265.1 bacterium | reverse complement strand
CTGGCTCTGGTTGCGAAAACGGCGGACGAACTCGGCATCAAAGCGGAATGTTTCCAATCCAATTACGAAGGCGCTCTCGTCACCGCCATTCAACAGGCATACGGAAAAGTTGACGGCATCGTGATCAACCCGGGTGCCTATACCCACACAAGCATCGCCATTCTTGACGCGCTTAAGTCCGTACAGATACCGACCGTCGAAGTTCACATCTCCGATGTCAGCAAGCGCGAAGATTTCCGTCAGGTTTCCTACGTGCGGCTTGCCTGCGTGAAAACAATCATGGGGCAGGGCATTGACGGTTACCGTCAGGCCATGGTATTCTTACAGGAGAACTACGCTCCCTCTGCCGATCATGATGCGGAGGCGGAGGAGATTGCCGAAAAGGATTTTTTCAAATCCGGGTACCGTGCGGAATTCACAGTCGAAGGTATTCTGTACCACAGCGTTGACCAATACTGCGCCGCGAAGGCCGCGCTGGCGGCGGGCGATTTTGAAACATACCGGGCAGCCTTGCACGATGAAGACGCGAAAGCCGCGGACGGCGTGACGGAAGAAATGCTTTTCAACGCCACGCTGGCGAAATTCACACAGAACCCATTCCTGCGCCGTGAGATGATTCTCGCGCAGAACGAGCCTGTCCTCTCCGTAAATCCTTTGGAAGACAAAGTTCTCAAGCGGGTTCGCGCGGAACTCTGCGGCGGCATGCTTTATACCGAACTAACAAAAAAAGCCCTGCGTATCGCTTACAAACAGCACAAGAAAGCCCGCGACAAAGCCAACCTTCCGTACGTTTTTCATCCGTATCATCTGGCGGAACGTATGGGCGGTGATGAATACGCCATCTGCGCGGCGCTGCTTCATGATGTCGTTGAGGATAGCGGCATGACAATCGACGACCTGAAAGAAGCCGGATTCCCTCGTGAAGTCACGGACGCGGTTGCGTTGCTGACCCACAACAGGAAGGACGATTACCTTGAGGTATACATTCAAAACCTGAAGTCCAACCCCATCGCCCGCAAAATCAAGCTCGAAGATCTGACGCACAACATGAACACCGCCCGCATCGGGGACGCCGTCGAACCGAAAGCCGAAGCCGACCGCGAACGCCGTATGGCGAAATACCGCGAAGCAATGGGCATATTGACCGACATCCGGGATTGATTTTGAGCCGCCGGGTTTCTAATGCAATCCTAATAATTCTCTTAATCCATCTCTAAATCGAAAGTGTTATGATAAACGGAAAAAGGAGATAAACAAGATGGATCGTTTTGAACTTGTTGAAAAGCTCGTGAAAAGCACCGGCGTCGGGTATGAAGACGCGAAAACCGCCCTTGAGGCAAGCAACTGGGATCTGCTCGAAGCCGCCGTATGGCTTGAGGCGAACCATAAAACAGAAACCCGTTCCGCTCGTTACGGCAGCACTCCCGAAGAACAGCCCGCGTCCGAAACACCGAAAAAGGAAAATGTCCGCGGCAGTGTCTCCGGGAATCCGAGTTCCTTCGCCTCGTCCGTGAACAGCGTCTTCGGAAAGGTGAAGAATATCCTTCTGGACAACAACTTCGTACTCTGCCGCAAAAGCGGCGAGATTATCGTTGAAGTCCCGATTTGGCTGGTTGCCATCGTCATTATCATCTGGTGGCCGATCCTGCTCGTCTTCGGTGCCGCGCTCCTGCTCGGCTTCCGCTTCAAGTTCAACGGGCCCGACCTCGGCGGTGAAACGGTCAACCGCGTCATCACCCATGCGGAGAATGCTGTCGACAACGCCTTCCGCAAGGTCAAGAACGCCGCGGTAAGCCGTGCCTCAAGTGACACAGTCGAAAGCCCGAAATCCGACGAAAATAAATAACAAAAAACAGGAGTGTGTATGTCCGGCAGGATTCTCATCATTGAAGACGAAGAGAAAATCGCCCGCTTTATTGAGCTGGAACTCACCCACGAAGGCTATGAGGTCAACAAATGCGTTGACGGCCGAGACGGCCTTGCCGAAGCGGAGAGCGGAAAATATGATTTGATTCTCCTGGACATCATGCTGCCCGGTCTAAACGGTCTTGAAGTTCTGCGCCGCCTGCGCAGAACTTCGAACGTCCCGGTGATCGTTCTCACCGCCCGCGACGCCGTCATGGACAAGGTTTCCGGGCTTGACCTCGGAGCGGATGACTACATCACCAAACCCTTTGCCATTGAGGAACTGCTCGCCCGCATCCGTCTGCAACTGCGTAAATCCCAACCGCAGAGTGCTGCCGACGCTTCCGATGAGCTGACCTACGGCGATCTGTCTCTTTCCGTATCCCGCCATGAGGTTCATTACGGGAAAGACAAAATCGAGCTGACCAAGCTCGAGTTCTCCCTGCTGCAAACGCTTCTTGAGAATAAGAATATCGTCCTCTCCCGTTCAAGCATTCTTGAACGGGTCTGGGGCTATGATTACATGGGTGAAACCAACGTCGTTGATGTCTATATCCGTTATCTGCGTTCCAAACTGGATGATGTATACGGCGTTCACATTATTCAAACCGTCCGCGGCGTCGGGTACGCCATCAAGGATTAATCCCATGGCAAGAAACCGCGCTAAACCGGTCGTGCAGACCGCCGCGCTGGCAAGACGGCTGAATTTCAGAGCTACGCTGAACCTGTTTCTGCTGTTTCTTGGCATGAACATCATCCTGATCTATTTTGACACGCTGATGCCGTTGCGAAATATGATGACCTTCGGCACTGCGCATGCATTCTTTCAAGAGCTTTACACTATCCTCTTTCTCCCGAAATATCTTGCCATCTACCGCTTTGAGGGCATCGTCATCATTCTAAAGCTGGCTTTCGGATCCGCCGGCATCCGCAAGCAATTGAAGCCGATCGACAAAATCACCAACGTCGCCTTTGAACTCGGTGCGCAGAGCACCGAATTTGACGAGGAGAAATTTCATCGACTTGAGCAGGCCATCAACGCGATCAACCCCACCGACGCTGCGCAGCTGAGTACAGGCGACCGCGATTTAGCCGGTCTGGAAACGGCGGTCAATGACTTGATCGCCAGAATGCGTGAATTCTATCGGCAGCAGGCTCGCTTTGTTTCGGACGCAAGTCACGAGCTGCGCACGCCGATTGCGGTCATCAAAGGCTACGCCGATATGCTGGATCGCTGGGGGAAGACCGATGAAAAAGTGCTGACGGAATCCATTGAAGCAATCAAGACAGAATCCGAACACATGAATTACCTCGTGGAACAGTTGCTGTTCCTTGCCCGCGGCGACAACGGCAAAACGAAGATGGTCTTCGAGGACATCGATCTCGCGGCAATGGTTCGTGATGTCTATGAAGAGTATGTGATGATTGACACCGGGCATGAATACAGTTGCTCCGCCGATGCGTCGGTGCCGGCGTACGGGGATATATCCATGCTCAAGCAGACAGCGCGCATTCTTTTGGATAACGCGAAAAAATACACGCCGGCCGGCGGACAAATCGACATCTCCGCAAGAATGGAAAACGGCGAGCCCGTCTTCACGGTGACGGATACCGGCATCGGGATCAGCTCCGAGGATCTGCCGCACATCTTCGAGCGCTTTTACCGTGCCGACAGCTCCCGCACCCGCGAATCCGGCTCCACCGGCGGAACAGGACTCGGCCTTTCCATCGCGCATTGGATCGTCTCCCGCCACAACGGTCGCTTTGAGGTGCTCACCCGTGAAAATGTGGGGACAAGATTCAAGGTTATTTTGAAAAGCGGGAAAAAACAAGAACGGAGCGTTGCCCTTCGCTGATCGGGGTTTCCGCCGTCTTTATTAAAGCGATTGAGGGAAGAAAGGTACCATCTTCCCTCAATCATTATGAGTGACCGGCTAACAGAGAGACCCGTAGGTGGTTCAGACCACGCAATCCCCTGCAATACCTTCTATATACAGGTAACATTCCAACTCTGATTCTGTTCGTTTGTTATGCTCAATTATAATTTTATTACAGCCAAGCACAACTGACATAACTCAGTGTTTGACTAATACATTATATCACATTGCAACTGTTACAATTGAAAACAGTGTATATGACATTTATCAGGCAAACTGTTAACTCCGAACATCGTCACGGATTCAGAGCTGCCGCTTCACCGCGTCACAGAGCTTTCCGACGGTTTTTAATGCAAGAACCTCTTTCATCGGGAACTTCACACCGAAATGTTTTTCCACGCTGACGATAAGCCCGATATGTGCAAGGGAATCCCAATCCTCAATTGCGTCGGAACCTGTCTCCGCGGTGATTTCCAAAGATTCGTCATCAAAATATTCACGGATCAGCACCGCGAGTTCATCAAAAATCTGTTTTTCATCCATTCGTTTGTACCTTTTCTCTATTACTGTTTAACTTCAATCAAGCAATTTAACCGAGGCAGAACCGCGTTCAGTTCCAGCGTCCAAGCGTCTCCGTCCCGGGTGAAACCGAGTTCAGGGTAGAGATCTTTGACCATAGCGTTTTTTGCCGAAGGAATATACTTTCCCCGCAGTGAAACACAGCCGGCAGCACAGGCTGCGTCGACAAGTGCATCGAACATTGCATATTCCATCCCTCGTTTGAGAACACGGCACGACATCAGCCACAGGTCTATCTCCAGTTCCGAACCGTGAACCGTGCCGATGATCAAGGCGACAATGCCGTCGTCACCGAATTTGTCAGTCAACCGTCCATACAGCGTGACATGCTCCGGATCCCCGATCAGTGAATCAACCTCCGCCCGCGTATAACGCCGCGTAGTCAGGTTGAATTGGTTCGTCTTGTTGATGAGTTGTGTAATTCGGGCTGCAGATTTCTTGTCAAAGGGAAGAATTTCCGCTTTCATATTCAGTGAACGGAGGTATTCGTCATAATCCGCGAATGACACCTGAGTTTCCTCACGGCGCGCGTTCGACCTGTACATTTCATTGCGTTTTAAGTCGTCCGCGGAAAGCTTCGTAACCTCAAAGTAGCCGGCGCGGTCCAGCGTCACGTGAAACGGTCTTTCTTCCGACACTTCAGGAACGGCAGTGCCGGGAAGCCACGCGCGGACACAATCGCGTTCCACCGGGTTGTCATCCACAAAAACAAGTGCCTCGGGCAGAATGTTCATTTCTTTCGCAATCGCCTCAAGGTTTCCGACCTTTGGATTCCAATCCGCCTTGATGTCGAGGAAATCCTCGGCTTTGAGCAGACAGTCACGATGCCTCAACCCGCTCAGCGCGTTCTCCAAATCGTTTTTTGAGGCAATGCCCAACATCACGCCCTGCGCCGACAGATCCTTGAGGTACTGCTGATATTCGCTAAAGCGTTCCCCTTCTGCGGTTTCCTTGCCAAGGACAATACCGGACACTCCGGATTCGCCGATGATTCCGCCCCACATCGTGTCGTCCAGATCAGTAACGAGCATCTTTTTATTTTTCCCGCACAGGGACTTAATCACGCGGAAAAAGCTGTACGCCAAATCCGGCACCGCTTCCGGGCAGCAGAGCATTTTATAGAGGTAGCGGTAACTTGGATCGGACCATTTATCAAGGCCGTAACAGGCGGAGAGATAGTGAATATCATTGATAAGGAGATCGTCGGACGCGGCAGCGGCTTCGGCGAATTTTTGGTTCAGACGGTTGACAAAGCTTACTTTCCCGTGAATGTCCGTTCCGTCAGCGTTGCCAAGCGTTCGTATGTAAGGCAGTTCGAAATTGTTTTGGATAATGACGCAATGATATCGGTTCCGCAGCCCGTTCCAAGCGTTCTCGAAGCGCGTGTATTCCGCCTCCAGCAGCGCGTCCACATTCGCCGCACTGTCATTCAGGGAAGGGAAGTGCTGAATGTTGGCAGTTCCCGTGAACAGAATTACGATCTCCGGCTGAAAGGCATCAAGTTCAGGATTCGAAAAGACTGAGTCTTCCCACCAGCGGTTATATTCCGAGAGATAAAAAGACGGAAGGATGCCTTCATTGAGCAGAAAAAGCTCAAGCACCGCCGCGGTGTCATCCGCAGTAGCGCCGTTCAGCACAGCCACACGTTTATCAATGAACGGACGATCCTGCGCTTTCAGCTGACGCAGCAGACCGCGTCGTTTTCTCATAATCAATTCGCTGTTGAAGGGGTACTCAAGTTCCCGCATTTTTCCTCACCTAATATCCCAATTCATAGACACGGTCGACATATTGATCCGCAAGCGCACATTTACCCGTCATATAACGGCGCACGTTCTCCCAAGTCAGCTGCATTCCGTAGGAATGAACCTGAGCCATCGCGTTATAAAGGCAGCCTGAACCGGAATAATAGTTCGCGATCGTGAATTTCCACATATCTTCGTACGTTGAGACCGCAGAGGCTGTCTCACCGGTGGCGTTCGTGACAATTTGATTGACCTGATAGACCGAGCCGCGAATCGCCGCCGCCAGCATCTCAATCTCCTCGCCGGTTCCGACCTTTGAGATGACAACGCCGCGCAGCGCGATCTGTTTTTGCTCATCCAATCCGGAAAAACCCGAATAACAGGAATCCCTGTTGAGCGGATAGGCGTTCGTGCAGATTTTCAGGTAATAAGCACTGTTCCAGCGCAGGAGCATATCCGCACCGCTCTCGGTTATGCATCCGAGCCCGTATTCATATGGGGTATCGGACCCGGGCCAGAATTGCGATTCCTGCGCAATAAGCCCTTTGACAAGGCGCGCCGGGACTTTCTGACGTTTCGCCGCCTCATAAATCAGCTGATCGTAGCGGTTCTGATATTCATATACCGCGAGAGCTGTCTGCTCCTCACCGCAGCCGTTCGGGGTTCCGTCAAGGTTCAGTCCGAAATTCTGACACATGGACGTGTCGGCTTTGCCATAATTGATAAGTTTCGCGGCCAAAAGGCGGAGCTTATGCTTCGTAACAAGGTATTCCGCTGTCGGCACTTTCTCAAGAAGCGGATCCATCTCGGTTCCGACAGACGGGAAGATATACCAGACATCCGAGCCGTAGGCACCCTCGTCCGGGAAGGCATCGCCGAGAACATCGTATCTGTAGACTGTCTGCCCGCCGTTTTGAAGCGGAACGGCACGGAACTTGAGCCAGAAATGATTCGACTGGTTGCCATCGGAATCCATTGCCCAGTATTCAAGCCACGCGCCGGCCTCGTCCGACGCGGGCAGCTTCATCTGGCAGGCATTGCCGTCGCATGCGCCCTCAAAAGTCCCGATGCGGATATGCACCGTGCGAATAATGGAATCATTCTCCGGCCCATGCGCGATAAGCAGAATCTGCGGTTTATCCACGCAGAGTTCTCCGGGATCGCAGTTGATATTGGTCACATCAAAACGAATCTGACTGAGATTCTTCTGCTGAAGTTCAGCCAATGCCGCCTCATAAGAGTCTACAACGGTCTGCTGCCCGACACGGCGCAGGAACACACCGGTACAAGCCGCTTTCGTCGGGTCGGATCCGTACGTATTTTCGCAAAGCGGTGTTGTCAGCCAGGCCTGATACAGAGCGTCGCCGCAAGCCCGTTGAATTTCTTCGTTCGTCGGGGTTCGATCTTCATCCAGGAGGATCGTGCAGGCCGTGTCATAATTTGACCAATAGGCAAGCTGCCATATGGTCTGAATCTTATCCGCAGCTGAAACCGCGCTGAACGTTAAAACGAAAAAGAGTATGCCGCATAGGATTGTCATCAGCATACTTTCATAAAAGAAGGGACTTCTTATTTTTGAAGCCCCTTTCCATTGTGCTTCGGTTTTTATTTCCGTTCTAACGCACACAGTATTCTACAAGATTCGCTCCCCATTCTAAATTTGTTCGGATATCGCCTCTGCTGAGAGGTTTGCCATGAATCGAGCCGCACCAGGTCGAAGCGGTCGGATCCGAGCAAAGGATAATTTTTTCCCCGCACTGTAAATTCTTTTCGGAAATCTGTTCCGGCGGGAGTCGGAAGAAATAAGGTTCCCGATAAAAACGACTGTTATCATAACTGATCGGGGCAATTTTAATGCCGTCAATCAAGGATTTCAACGCCTCCGCGCCTGTTGAATCCAAACCTTCCAGCAGAATGCCGCCGCCGTTTTTATAGAAGTTTTTGATCTGTGTCTTCTGCTCGTCAGAAGGCGTGAAAGTGCCCGATGCCGCAACATACAGAAGCTCGTAACCGGAAACACGCTCATCTAAATTATCGAAGAAGTCCACGATCAGGTTCTCCAGCTTCTCTTGCGCCATAGCCTGTCGCAAAACCTGCCAACCCCGGCTGACTGTATCATTTCCTTCGGGAATGCAGACAACAGCGACACGAACCGGTTCGCCCAAGCCGTCTTTATCAAGGCGGTAACGCAGATCCAGCTCATCCGGACCCGGCTGGAAAGAGTCTTTAGCGTTTCTGATCTTCGCGCCCTTGTCGGAGATCTCCACACGGGCAAGCTCAACCGTCGGCTGTTTCGGCAGGGATTGACGCGCGGCAATGATGTATTCATGCTGCATGGTCTTAATGCCCGCGTCCGTGTTCTCTTTCTCGTGCTCACCATAGCCGAGCAGCAGCATATATTTCCCTGTGCCCTCGTCGCCGAAATCATAGGCAATGGTCTGATCCACGACGATTACGCGCCCAAGGGAGTCAACCGCGGCACCCGGCGTGATGAACACATAATGGTCAGCCGGATCATTCGCGCGAACCTCAAGTCCGCAGATAATACCGGTTTTGTGCATCGAAAGGATGTGCGCACGCAATGCGTCGCGATGTTCATTATGCGCCATGTTCCAGCTTTCACCGGTGACGCTCATTCCTTCATAACCATTCAGGCTGAATTTCGGAAAAAACTTGGTTTTGTTCAAATCATTCATCGCATGCTCCTTATTTGCGGCGTAGACATCATTCGAATTTGCAATCCAATGTGAAGACTGTGTGCGCGGGGACAATTCCGCGGATCATCTCGCAGATCTTCTTCGAGTATTTTTCTTCTGTAAAACCGGTTCGCTGCAATTCCGAAACGGGAACAGTCATGTTCACAAGTACGGTATTCGGCTTATTATTGACTCCCAAAGCCAGACTGTCGCCGAGGAAGGTGTTTTTTCCGAGAACCATATTTTTCGCTTTCCGCTCAAAAATTTTAACCTTACCGCCGGAATACAGTTCAAGCAGCATCTGCAAAGAACGGGCGGTGCCGCGGCTGCGGAAAAACTCGCCGGCGTGACGGATAAGCCCGCGGACACGTTCGGGAGGGAAGGTGTCGTCAATTTCAAGCCCGACCCAAGTCGAGAGCCACCTCACAAAACAGTCCGGCGTAAGGTTGGGATCAAAATAGTTCTCCGCTTGAGAAATCTGGGAATTGATCGGCTTCCAAAAACTCTCAAAGAACATCAGAAAACGGTTCATAAAATCATCGTAGCTGTAAAGCTCCGGCAGATATCTCAGGTAGGAAGCGTATGCCTTCACAGTCAGCTCAACAGAGCGGGAACCTTTGGGCGGATTGAAAAAACCGTAATAAGTTTTTTCCGGCAGCTCAGACGCCATCCATACGCAGAAGCTCAGACGATGATTCATCCGAAGCGTATTCAGCCGCAAATTGATGTCAATATCCGCTGTGCTCCCGGGTTCCATATATTTATCAAGCGGCACAGCGACGATCGTACCGTCATATTCCTGCGAATAAAAGCGCAGATCATTTTCATTCACGCCGGTCATTGAAATACCGGTACGCTCAACCGTCTTCGGCAGATGAACGCAAAGGAGGGTTCTGTTGGGGCTGCGCAGTGAGACGCGAACCGAAACGGTCGCTGTTTCCATCGGGTAACAGACACAGCGATCCAGCGCGGGTTCAAATTCATAACGCGTTCTGCCCTCGCTGTTTATCGGTGTCATGACGCATCTCCGCTCTTCACATAGTCTTCCATTGTCATCGGCACAATCTCATGCTTCAGGGAACAGACCAAACCGTCCGCAGGGATAACCAGCATCTTTTCCAGCGGTTTCAGGGCGAAATCCATTCCGCTCATATCGCCGTTCTCTTCGTTGGTCGGGACAACCTTACGCCAGGAGATTTCGGTATCCAAGACGTATTTGACGGTCGGGATCTTCTGAATCAGCGAAACGATTTCAGCGGAGAAAACATTCCGCCCGAATTCCCAGCCGCGGGAATACTCGTCGTCAACTTCATCGTCCTTCAGCGGGCTGAGCCAACGGGTCAGCGCTTCCGTAACCCGGGTCACGACATCCGTTTCGTTGGCGTAATCCTGCGGAACGATTTTCGCGGAAACCTTAATGCCGAAGTATTGCGGTTCGTCAATGTTCAGAGCCGTGGTCAGGAGACGATAGCGATCAAGATAGGTGCGCACTTTCCCTCGAAGCTCATCACTGAGATGCAGGGAATGGAGGTCGCCTGTCTTCAACCGTTCAACAACAGACGGGACAAGCACAAGATTCACCGTGCCTGAGTCAGACTGTTCGGGGGTAACACAGCGGGCGCGGGCTACCGCACGGGTGCTGTCAAGGGCGAATTGCTCAAAGTCCGCAGCGGTGACGGCGCGATTCTGAGCCTGCATCTCACGCTTGGCACGCTGGATCAGCTCCTCAAGGGATTCCTGATCGCGTCCGCCGGCGGCGCGTTCCAGGTTGGAAGCACGGGAGATATACGCAAGCGATGTATTCATAATGTTCACGGAATTCGCCGGCATATTGCCGCGGATCCCGCCACCGTAGCGGTAGTCGGTCACCTGAACGCGGTGCCCGCTTTCGGGTACGCGCCCGTATTGCACAACGGAGCCGTCCGGCTGCCGGACTGAAGGTCCGAAGATGATTTCACCGTTCGCAGTATCAAGCATATAATGACGGTCAAATTTATCGGAGCGGGAGAAATTATCCACCCGCGTCCAAGGGATAAAGACCAATTCGCCGTTGATAATTTCTTCGACTTCCACGCTTTCGCTGCCGGCAAAATCCAATACAGGAGCGTGCTGCAGGCGAAAGTGCTGCCCGGGTTCGCCGCTGCTCTCGCCGAGCATTTCACCGTTGACGACCTGAGCGTTCGCCGCAGGAACCTGAGCGCCCGCGCTGAAGACATGCAGCCCGGTCACACGCGGTGATTCCGTATACATGCCCTGGGCAGGATTGCGCTGTTCAATACGGCAGCGAATCCAGAAGCCCTGCAAGCCGTGCAACATCTGCGAAGTAAAGTTCAGCGGGGTATACAGGGTAATACTGCCCTGCGCGTTATTCAGACCGCCGGTTGTGTCTTTTTCGCCGTCATATGAGCTGACCTTCAGCTCTTTCCAGCCTTCACCGGTCAGACATTCCCAAACCCACGGCGGATTATCGCGGCGAATACCGACAGCCTCGGTCGGTTCGCACTCGAACTGGAGACGAAGAATATGACCGCACAGGTCATTTTTGTCATTAAACCCAAGGTAGAACGTATCGCCTTCCCGCGGCTCTTTTTGGAACGGACGGAATATCTCAAGTCCCAGTCTTGAGAGGAAATTCGTATTGAAGTTTTCTTCGGTGCGAAGATGAGCAAGGAGCGGAGCATTGATTTTCAGGTCGCGTGAGGTCGTAAACACCACGGGATCCGGCTGATCGGCTGATTGCACTTCAGTGCCTGCCGGAACGACAACATTGGTCTCATCGAACTCATCCAGCGGCAGAAGCGCGGAAAGCCAGAAAGTGACGTTCGTTTCGGCTGTCTTGGAAGGAGTCAGCTGAAATCCAAGCATATCCAGGAACTTCAGATAGTTCTTTTCCGGGACACGGTTCAGACGAAAAACCATCATTTCCGTCATCCAGGAGAAAAGCTCAATCAGCGTAATTCCCGGATCGCTGATGTTGTATTCTGTCCATTCGGGACAGTAATGGATGATTCGCTTACGAGCCTCATCAACCAAGTCGCTTTGAAAGCGCAGGTCATCTAAATTCGGGATCGGTAATGTCATTGGCTAACTCCTACTCTCTCCGGTCAAATCAGTTCCGGTTCTTTGTCGATATAGAACGGGTGTACAATGTTGCGGGTGTCATGCGTTGCGTTGATTTCGTATTCAATGGAACAGCAAAGCGCGGCATCATTATTGGGATCCCGCGTAACCCGAACATCTTTGACATAAATCCGCGGCTCCCACAGTTTCAACGCACTCATCACCGCATCCGTCATTTCTGCCATTGTCGTCGAGTTAATGCCCTCGAACACAAGATCCCGCGCTTTGCAGCCGAACAAAGGACGCATCACCCGTTCACCCGGCGAAGTTTCGAGAATAATATGAATCGCCTGCTCGATATCCTCATTGCCGGTTACGAGTTTGATTTTTCCGGATGCGTCGGTCTTCAACGGGAAATTCAGACCGTACCCGATATATTTTTTATTTTCATTCTGCATAATTCGGGCTGTCCTTTCAAGCGATCAGTGTCTTCATTGCGCCTTTGGCAATCACCGTCGTGACAGGCACGCCGGTCGCGGGGTTTGAGCCGACGACGGTACTTGTCACACGGGCAGCGGGACGCCCCATAATCAGAACCGTCGGGCTTCCGACAGTGACTGTACCGGCGCAGGCGGCTCCGGTTACCACATCGCCCATCACCGACGCAGGCATATTTTCAATCAATACGGTAGCGGCGCCCGGACCGATGATCGTATCGCCGGTCGCCGTCATATCACCGACTCTGGCTGCGGGAAAAGGCATAATTCACCTCACTCACTAATTGATCTTGACGATACCGCCCTGAATCTTCACCATGGCAGAGCCATCCAAAGAGAGCATGGTGTTCGCACTGACATCGATTTTAACACCTTTGAGTTCCACACCGGATGCCTGGAGGGTTAATCCCGACGTTCCGGACTTCACGTCAATCTTCTGGTTCGCGGAAAGCGAAATCGTCTGATTCGCGCTCACGGCAACTTTCTGACCTGAGTTGAGACTCAATTCACTCTGTCCCTTCAAAGCCATCTTCGCGTCTGAAGCCGCGCTGAAATCACCCTTGGATTTCAGGGTAAGTTTCCCTTCGGTCGTCAGAGACAAATCACCCTTTGAAACGAGATCGAGTTTCCCTTCTGATATAATTTTAAACTCATTTTTTACAGAGTCAATAAGGACTTGATTTTTTCCTGTTTTATCAACAATTGAAATCTTTTCCTTGCCCTGTGAGTCATCCAAAATAATTTTATGCCCGCTGCGCGAAACAATGACACGTTGGTTAACTTTCTTCGTGCCGCTGTCAACCAGCTCGGCATCACCCTTCGGGAGCTTATCCTTGCCGTTGAACAGGACGCCCAAAACATACGGGCTGCTCATGTCCCCGTTTTCAAAGGCGATCAGAACTTCATCGTTGACCTCAGGAAGGAAAACGATGCCGCGTTCGCCGCCGCCGCCAACCGTAGCAAGACGCGCCCAGCCGGATGAGAGTTCGGATCCGTTCTGCTTCGGCAGCCAGGGATACTTCACCTGAACGCGACCGAGCTTCTCCGGATCGCTGTTGGAGGTCACAACAGCCGTAACCACACCGGGAACACGGTTGATCTGATGTTCTTTTTCGGGACCGAGGATAAGACTGCGGAAGGTATCCGGCACATCTCCCGTCACAGAGAAGGTCTGATGATATCCACCGTCACGCCAGATATGGCGGACTTCGGTCACGTAGTATTTCCCGCAGAAGCGTGCGGCAAGACCGCTGACTTTAACACTGCTGCCCGCTACGAGATAAGGATCACCGTCATACAGCTCACCGTAAGCCTGCATAAAAGCCGAAGACGAGCGGTTAAACGCCGCATCGGCATAAGCCTTCGTCTGCCCGGCAGATGAGGCATTCGGCTCGATAACGGTATTCTTGGATGAGGAACCGAACGCGGATTTCACGGCGAGATTCGCCGGGACGGCATTCGCCGGTGTCACTGTACCGCTTAGGGAAGAGAGAGAGACCTTCGTTTCGGAGCTGACCGATTTCTTTTGAGAAGGATCCCAACCGTAAGCGTCGGCAGAAACAATTTGTCCCTGCGCTGCCAGGCGCGGCTCGAACCGGATGAGGTTTTTGCCATATTCAAGGGCGGACGGACCGATCGCCCCGGCGCGTGACTCACCGGAAGGACAGAAGTGCAGCGTATTATCGTCTACATAAATCTGATATCCAAGCCGATTCGCGCGCGCCCAAAGGAAATCCCAGTCATTCTGGTTGTACTGCATGACATACTTGTACTTGACCCCCAGCAGGCTCAAAGCGCTGACTTTCGCGTCCAACCCGTATTCTTTGGCAATTTTCTTGACAATATCGGCATCGCCGACACCGAGACCGTAAGGACTGCCGTCCCCATAGGTGCGGGTGCTTTTGCCGTGCGTCATGCGATGACCTTTGTCATAGCCGCGGATACGCAGGTATAACTCACTGCCGGTGAAAATCGGCTCAATGGAAGTCACCTCACCGGACACGACCGTGTTGGTCAGCATAAGTCCGGTGGTCCCTTTTGTATATCCGAAACTGATTTTGACTGAAGCACCGAGTTTGATCTGAAGAATGTTATCGGTGTAAGTAAAAACAGCGGGGACAGCACTGCGTTTGTCCTTCAGCAAAATGGTGAACATCGTCGGCAGAAAATAATTCTGGTCGACAACCACTTCTACCAGAGATTCGAGAATTTTAGATGCCTGTATCGACCCAATCGATACTGATACTTCAGTTGCCATAAGCGGCTCCTTTTCTGTCAGTAGACATTCGGCATGGTGAGCAGCTGCCCCGGTTCAAGATTAAACGGATCTTCCAGATCATTATTATCCGCAATCGCGCGCCACATACGGGAATCTCCGTAATATTTGCTCGCGATCAGGTCAAGGCGATCTCCCTGCGTTACGCGGATCGTATTGCGGGCTTCGGTACGGCTGGACGGGTTCTGCGGGGGCAGAAAATCAAGCGGATGGCTTTGCTCCTGGAATTTAACCGAGGCTTTCGCATGAACAGGAATTCCCGATTTATCGAAAGCGGTGTAAGTAACAGAGCAGGATAACATGACCGCCCGGAAAAGTTTCAGCTCACCCCAAACAAAGATGACTGACGGCGGAACACCCAGAACCGGAATCGGAAGCGGGACGCCGTAACCGTTGCAGCGAAGTGACATCGCCATCAGCTTATTGATGTCTTTGCGAATATCGTGACGTTTCCCATCGACTTTTTCATGTGTCATGCGGGCATAAGCATCAAAGAACAGTTCCATTGACCATGTAGCATTTTTGCCGCCCTTGTATTGGGTTTCCGGGAAATCGCGGAGGGGCTGAGGCACACTCTCATAAGCGACATCTTTGGCGATCGTGAGTGCCGCGGGGTTAAACTGGCATTCAAGGTTAAGATCGATCGGTTTGGCGACAGCTGACATAAGTGAATTGATATAGACATAATCGACTATCAATTTCGCGAATTCCAATTTACCGGTTGTTGTATTGTCTGCCATATTTTATCCTCCTATCAAATATACGAGGTTCGTTCCATTTCGGAGCGCATAATTCTTTTAATCCGCGGCATCAGCCGCTCGGCAAGCGCATCAAGCTGCTCGTGCGTGATTTCTACACCGACTTCTTCTGCAACTGCTGTTTCGATTTTCTTCTCCGCCTCGTCGCTGTTTTTGCCTTCCGCAAGATCGACAATTGATTTGACGACCTCTTTGGCGGTTCCCATCAAAGGAACGGACGGCTTAGGCTCATCTTTCTGAACAGGAGCGGTTTTATCCGCCGGTTCACGCTGTACGAGCGGAACATTCATTGAATTTTTACTGCTCCAAGACGCCAGCGTTTTCTCTGTCCTCCCTTTATTCACGCTCGAAGCGGATGCGGAGGATCCGATGCTTTTCTTAATATTCGCCAAAGCGGACGAATTCGCGGAATCTGCGGGCTCTCTGCGAACAACAGGCATCGACATGGTTTCATGAACGTCCGATTTAACGGGTTTTGCCATTTCGCGCTGCACGACGGACTTCTCGACTTTCGCGGGCTTCGCTTTGACGGGTTCAGCCGTCTCACGCTGTACAACAGGCATCACAGGACTCGCCGGCTCCGCCTTGACGGGTTCAGCCGTCTCACGCTGTACAACAGGCATTTTCGGACTCACCGACTCCGCCTTGACGGGTTCGGCCATTTCACGCTGTACAACAGGCATCTCAGGACTTGCCGGCTCCGCCTTGACGGGTTCAGCCGTCTCACGCTGTACAACTGGCATCTCCGAATTCACCGGCTCTGCCTTGACGGGTTCAGCAATCTCGCGCTGTACAACAGGCATCTCAGGACTTGCCGGTTCTGCCTTGACGGGTTCAGCAATCTCACGCTGTACAACAGGCATCTCCGAATTCACCGGCTCTGCCTTGACGGGTTCAGCAATCTCGCGCTGTACAACAGGCATCTCAGGACTTGCCGGTTCTGCCTTGACGGGTTCAGCAATCTCACGCTGTACAACAGGCATCTCCGAATTCACCGGCTCTGCCTTGACGGGTTCAGCAATCTCGCGCTGTACAACAGGCATCTCAGGACTTGCCGGTTCTGCCTTGACGGGTTCAGCAATCTCACGCTGTACAACAGGCATCTCCGAATTCACCGGCTCTGCCTTGACGGGTTCAGCAATCTCGCGCTGTACGACAGGCGATGCGGCTTTCACAGGCTCTGCCTTGACGGGTTCAGCCGTCTCACGCTGTACGACAGGCGATGCGGCTTTCACAGGCTCTGCCTTGACGGGTTCAGCAATCTCGCGCTGTACGACAGGCGATGCAGCTTTCACCGGCTCAGCCTTGACGGGTTCAGCCGCCTCGCGCTGCACGACAGGCATTTCCTGCGCCGCGGACTCCGCTTTGACAGGCTCGGCGATTTCGCGTTGTATGCCGGGCTTTTTCGGTTTCGCCGCTTCCGCTTTGACAGGCTGAGCGGTTTCGCGCTGCACAACCGGCTTTGCCGCCTTGACGGATTTGAGTGTGTCACGCGCTGCAAGCGGCTTCGCAGCTTTCAGCGGTTCTGCCTTGACTGGTTCATTCATCTCACGCTGTACCGTCGGCATTTCAGCCTTCGCAGGTTCAGCAATCTCGCGCTGCACAACGGGCATATCCGAATTCACAGGCTCGGTTTTGACGGGTTCATCCGTCTCACGCCGCACAACAGGCGATTCGTGCTTCACCGGCTCTGTCTTGACAGGTTTCGCTGTCTCACGCTGTACAATCGGCTTCGCGGCTTTCAGCGGTTCTGCCTTGACGGGTTTATTCATCTCACGCTGCACCGTCGGCATTTCAGCCTTCGCAGGTTCAGCGATTTCACGCTGTACAACGGGCATATCCGGATTCACAGGCTCGGCTTTGACGGGTTCAGCCGTCTCACGCTGCACGACAGGCTTTGACGCCTTGACAGGTTCCGCTTTTACGGGAGCCGCTTTTTCGGAAGAGCCCGGGTTTTTCGTTATGTTTTTCGCAGCCGGCATCAACGGATCCATCTCACGCTGAACGGAATTATCCGCTTTATTGCCGGTAGGCATTTCAACCTTTTGACTGCGAATCACTCTCGGCGCGTTATTGGCGGCAGCCTTCGCCGCTGCGGCGGTCTGTTTCGCCTTTTTCGCCGCCATAATACGGCGTTCAAAATCGCTGGGACCGTCACTTTTTTCAAAGCGCACCTGTTTGC
>CAVESB010000002.1:0-37976 GCA_963618265.1 bacterium | reverse complement strand
AATGCCACGCCATGTCCCATCGGCATATCCGGAATCGGCGAGCTTTTCGGAGCGGAAAGCGTCTGCGGGCGGGAAGTGATCGGCTCCAAAGGCGCGATCGGCGTACCGGTAGGAGCAGGAGCCGCGGAGCTTCCGCCGGGCAGCGGCATATCTATCGGCTTCGCGGGCTGCTTTGAGGCAGCGGATGACGTCCGCTGCATGTGCATTAATTTCGATCCACCGCTGTATTTATCGGAAGCGTGTTTTGTGAAAGAACTCATTTCTGCGGGTTTCAAAACACTGACATCCGGCTTCTTGACGGACAGGCAAGTTTTCATGGAAGCCATTCTGACCTGCGGACGCAAAGACGCAGAAAGAGAGAATGACGTTCCCTTCACGCTCACCCCTTTTCCGGGGTTGAGCATTGATGCAGTCATTTTGCCGCGTTTCCGCAGCATTTTACCTAATAATTCGCTCATATGATCTCCCGGTTATACATCGAACGCAATCATCACTTCGTCACTGAAGCGACCATTGATCCATAGCAGATATCCACAGTTTCCAGCAGCACCTTCGCTTCTTTGACATCAGAGACAGTAAATCTCCAGGCGAAAGTCCATGATTTCACGAAAGCGTCATTCAGCGTATAAACGACTTTACCTTTCTCATCTGTACCAACGGTAATCACCAGCTGAGCATACACAGCGCATCCTTCATCGGTGCCGGCAAGCAACCATTTCAGAAAGAAGCCGTCGGTCACTGTCACGTGCTGCAAGGTAAGATCGCCGTAAGTGAGGGACAGACTCGGAACCTGCGCCGTGTATTCATTGACACCACCGGCTGCCTGAGCAGCATGTTTTCGCTCAACGACCAAACCGTCAATCGTTTGGCAATATGCCATAGGCTTCTCTTCCGTATCGCCCGCTGATTTCAGCGTGATCGTAAATTCATTGTTTGTCTGCCGATTGTTTGTTTTCTGGTTGCCGAATTTATCGGAAAGATCCGGAACCGATGAGATTGTCTTTCCCTCTACATTGGAAGTCCCGCACGGCAAGAGAATCGAATTAAATACAGTCGTACTTGTTAACTCACTAAACGACATGGTTTCCTGCCCCCTTTCATAATACTATCCCGGCGCAGAAGTTTTCGCGCATTTTTTACTGTTTACCTTCGAGGTTAATCTCAATTCCGGAATAATTAAAAGTCAGTTTCTCCACAAGAGTCGAAGGATTTGCAGGATTTTGAATAAGAGCATTTGAGGTTGTAAGGTAACGGAGCCCGATGAGTGTCGGCGTAAGCCCCTTTTCACTCAAAAGCTCCCATTTACTCAAATGCGCGTCCAACAAGGTAAAAATTGCTTTATCCGAACCGAATCCGAGTTCAATAATCAAATTGACGGGGTAACTGCCGCCATCATCCAATCCGGCCTTCAGCCAATCCAGAATGTAAGTATCCCCGGAATAAAGAAATGTGAACATCACAGGCTCATACTTGATGGCACCGGGAAAATTGACCGTATAATCCCCACATTCGTATTTCTCCACATTGCGAGACATACGAAACATATTCACAATGGTGCATGACGGCAGTTCTGTCTCTTTTGAGCCGATTTTAATCCTGACTTTGTATTTACTGCTGAGATGGCCGTCGACATGATTCTTGATCTGAGTGTTGCTCTTTTGGATTTTTTCCGCCAAACTCATCTGCGGCACATTTTTTCCGGTTGAGCCGAATGTCGTCGGGACAAGGACTGAATTAAATACAGTCGTACTCGCTAAATCACTAAATCCCATTGATTCACCAGTCCTTTCAGCAGCCGCGCCGGTTGATTTCATCGCGCATCATCTCGCGAAGCTTCCGCACCACCTCTTCAGCTAAATGCTCAAGATCCGTTTCCGAAAGGTCTGCCGGATTCGGCAGACTGACCCGGTTATTTTCCTGCTTGTTATCGTTATTCATTGCGATTCATCCGTTGGTTGATATCCGCAATTTCTCTCACCCACTGCCTGCGTGCCAGATGATCCATGGACAGGATATCATCCTGCTGCCAATGGAAGAAATAGGCGATGTAGGCTACCTCTTTCCGCAGCTTATCCAAGGGGTAGCCGATCAATCCCCCCCCGGGGCCGCCATATCGACCTCGATTTCCTTTCCGCAATGCGGGCAAGTGTATTTGCGGATTGTGCTGCCCGACTCATTGATGGTGCGGTAGAATTCCTGCAGATAAGTCAGGTCGGCGGCGAAGAGATTCTCAATCACTGCCGCGCTGATATTTGTTTCATTGCCGAGTTTGGTGATGACACGGCTCAGAAGCAGGATGACGACATAGGCATCATTGCTTCGGGCGCGCATATCACTCAGTACCGTGATTTCGTCCAGCGCCGTAGCCAGGCGCATTGTTCCGTTTTTATAAAGCTGACCGTCAGAGCCGACATAACCCATCGGCAGCGTAAATTCAAATTCAGTTTGAAAGGTCATTGAACAGTCCTTTCCCGGTTTAACCGATTACGTGTAAACCGGATTTGAGCGAACCGGATTCGCCGACGATGGAAAGATTTTCATATTGGAGCTGCATTTCAATCTCCATCGTTTCGGTGCTATCAATTCTATTAACCTGCTTGAGCTGCCAGAAGACAGGGAAGCAGTTTTCCAAATACCAGGTCATCCAAAGATCCCCCATCATCGTCTGCGGGTTGGATGATCTTGACGTTTCGTAAAGCTTCAGCGTTACATTGCGCACGTCGGGCTTCGTATCGTTCTGCAGACCGGCGAACCATTCCAGCCAAACCAACGCACCGTCTGTAACGGCCATCGTGATTGTCATCGGCTCAGTAATCGTATCACTGTAAACATAGTGCCTGACAGCAGGGCCGTTGATCGGATTTTCATAATAACCGTCAGAGGCATGGGCGATCTTCCCGGTGTTGATCGCCATCACCGGGCAGGCGGAACCTTTCCCCGTTGAGCCGGTGTATTCAAGTTCAATTGTGTATTGGAATGAAAGACTCATATCACCCTCCCTGACATTTATCAATGAGAGCGGGAACGGCGTCCCGCCCTCATCTTATAATACGATAACCGTGCGATTCGGTTGTTGACTACTTAATACGAGTCATGCCTTCGTGGACAATGGTGATCTCTTCGACCATGAAGTCCGTGGAGTCGGAGGCCATTTCAGGACCGGAAATCTGAGACGGCCAGGCGTTCTCAAGATCCCACTGAGCGACAGGTTCGCCGGACTGACTGTAGGCGATGATGGAAGCATTGACGCGGGCATCATCGATCTTGCCGTCGACAACCATCTGACGCCAATCCCAGACATCCTTCAGGTCGGTTACACCACGACGGAGCGTGACCGGCGTCCAGGTCAAACGACCGGGAATCTGCTTGATGATCGGCTCATTGCCGTTGGTGCTGGTAAGTTTCTGAGTGATCACTTCGGTTTCGGAACCGATGCCGCTAACGCTGGTGAAATAGCCGGAAAGTTTGCCGGAGATTTCAAGACCAAACTTAAAGGCAACTACAGGATCTGCAATTTTATCTGCCATAGATTTACCTCTTTCGAATTAATTACTCGGCGCTGGGACCTGCCCACTGGCTGATGCGGAAGATCACGAATTCAGCCGGCTTGACAGGGCACATACCGATTTCGACGATGAGACGACCGAGATCACGGGATTCCGGCGGATTGAGTTCATCATCGCATTTGACATAGAAGGCTTCGGCGGGAGTGCTGCCGAAGAGGGCGCCGTCACGCCAGACACCGCGCAGGAAGGCGGTAATGTCACGGTTGACACGGGACCACAGAGAACGGTCATTCGGTTCAAACACGACCCACTGGGTGCCGTTTTCAATGGACTTCTCAACATAGTTGTAGAGACGGCGGACGTTGATGTAACGCCAGGCAGGGTCGGAAGACAGGGTGCGGGCACCCCAGATGCGGATGCCGCGACCCGGGAAGGAGCGGATGCAGTTCACGCCGTTCGGGTTCAGGGTATCCTGTTCGCCCTTGGTGGTCTGGTAATCAAGACCAACGGCAAGGGAGACGACTTCGTTAGCCGGGGCTTTGTGAACGCCGTTCGTGGAGTCGCTGCGAGCCCAGACACCGGCGACATAACCGCTCGGAGGAACGGATACGGTCTTATCGGTGGAAGGATCGGTGACCTTGAGCCACGGATAGTACATGGCGGCATAGCTGGAGTCGAAGCCGGTCGTTTCCATACGCCACTTGAGGACTTCCTGCGGATTCATGTTCGGCGGGCAGTCGAGAATGGCGACACGGTCGCCGCAGTGTTCGCAGTGCGCGATCATCTGCGCCTGAACAGCTTTGACCATCTCAAGGTTGAGCTTTTCGCCCGGCATGGTGGTCATCAGGTCGGGAACAACAACCATGGTAACGTCATCCAGAACCTCAAGACCGTCAACACCGGTGCGCGCGGAGACGTCGCCGTTGAAGTCGGAAGCCTTCGGGGCTTCGAGCAGGTTCTTGTCCATGACCAGCATCTGTTCCTGTTCGCGCGGAGCGCAGGCGGCAAGCGTAGTTTCCAGCGGTTCGACGGTTACGAACTTCGGAGCCTTGTTGGAAGCGTAAGCAACAGCAACCTTGGATCCGGCATTCTGCAGCTTCACATCGTTGATGGTTTCAACGTTGGTCCAGGCATTATTGGCACCCTGCTTTTCAACATACAGGTTGAAGGTGACATCGCCGGAAGCGGACGGAGCGGAAGCAGACGGAGCGGGAGCTTCGGGAGCGGATTCGCCGTCTTTCTTGACCGCGCCGGCAGGGGCGTTGTTCTTCGGGGCTGAAAGGCCCTTGACATCGGCAATGCGGACGCGCATCTGCAGCGCATCAAAGCCGGCGGCCTTCGCGGTAATGCGGAGGGCGGGTCTGCCGTTGGCACTCACGACAGAGGCGGCAGCCTTCGGGAAAGTGCGGACAGAAACGACGTAACAGCGGGTTCCGCCATTGGAGAAATAGCCGTAGACGGAGAGAGGCAGCTTCAAGCCGGGGACAAAACCGCCGAACTTTTCCACAAACTGTGTCCAGTTGGTGATGAGCTGCGGTTTGTTGAGCAGATCCTCAACGTATTCGCCGTCACCGTCATCGCGGATCATTTCCGCCTTTTCCGTGAACCCAACGAAAGCAGCCATGGCGGTGCCGACACCCTCGATCGGTTTCGGACCACGGTTTACTTCTTCAACATATACACCCGGTGATAAATACTCTGGCATTTTTCCTCCTCATTATCACACTAAAAAATTGCAATTTTTTTGATTTTCTGACGCACGGGACACGCATGGACCCGGATCATATCATGATTTCGTTGTTCTCCGCCGGAACATCGACCGTCTGGCGCTTCAGCACCTTGCCGCGGAATTTGATATCCACATGGTACTGTCCCGGCTCCAATGGCGGCATGGCGAAGCGGTAATCGTCCCTTACTTCGAGATTCCTGTTCTTTTCGCACAAGACAACCTGCAGCGTGGACGGCTCGTACTTATCGGTCACAATGCGGAAAACCTGATCTACCTTGACGATGGTCATGTTCTCAACAGCGTGAGAAGCCTGATTGAGATGCCCCAATTTCTTCTCGAAGCTGGTGACAGAGGGGATGACCTGCGGCTTGTACGGATCGACGGTGATCGTGACAGTGACGATGAAGCCGGCGTGAATGTCATTGCCGATGACACCCCAGACATCCGTGACCTTTTCGGTCGGACCGTGTTCAGGCTGGTACACCGCGGTGTCGAGCATGACCGGGAAGAGCTGATCCTTCAGGGTCTCGGAACAATATTGCTCCGGAAGCATGGGATTGCGCAGCAACGTCATCAGGGTATCGGAAAGGAGCAGATGCTCATCTTCCGGATCCTTCGTCCAGGCGGAAAGCAGGTAGCGCAGATCAATGCGAACCGGGTTGCGGTAGACCTCGATCTTGCCGTCAGGACGGGCGACCGTGCGGAACTGTTCCGCGCCGCGGAGACGCAGGTTTTCGCGAATGTCAAAGAGAAAGATGTCGATGGTCGGACGGGACAAACGCGACGCCCAGTCTCTGCTCGGCAGGTCGAACATGATGTCCACATTCTGCCGGGATACCGTCAGACTCTCAAGGATCAGCTTGCGAAGCGCGTCATCAACATCCGAAATCATGTCTGTTCTCCTTCATCGTTCTCGGGTTCCGCCGTCTTTCGACGGCGGTCACATCCGTTCATCTTATAACCTTTTATTTTAACCGCTGTCAGTACATTCCGCATCCGTCAGCAATTTTCATGACAGAGCAGCGTCGTCGTTTTACCGCTTCGTTCTGCCGGCGTTTCTCATTTCAGTTTTTCCTCTGCGTTATTTTTTCACTCTCGGTGCTGCCGCGGTGAACTCTGCGGTCTTTTCTACTTCGCTGCCGTTTTTCCCTTCGTCTTTTCCTGCTTTTCCTTCAGCACTTCCACGATTGCCGCAACGATCTCCTCCTTAGGTGCGTTCTGCTTCAGACCGTCCTCAATCAAATCCATGTACTCCTTTTTCAGCATATTCCGGAAGCGCAGCGAACTCTTATACGAATCTTTCAGGTCGTCATCGTTCTGAACGACCTCAAAAGTGCTTGTAATAATATCTGTGATTTGACGTTCCTTCGCCTCTGTTTTCGCACGTTGGTTTTCATCTTTTTCCTGCGCGGCTCTGTTATTCCAGTCTTCCTTCGCCCGGATTTTATCGGAGAGAATTGCAGCTTCCTTATCCACCTCAATCGGAACCCCCGCACCGGTCATCTCAACAATATTGGTCTTGTATGCCTGCAAATCCCCGCCGCCAAACAGATTCGTGAACTTCTCTTCATCCGCGCCAACGAAGTACGTCTTCAGTTCCTGCGGCAACAGCGCGTAAGCTTTCTCCCTGATCGAGTTGAATAACGCATCACCTGCGCCTTTCGGATACTTCGCACCTCCCTCAGCGGAGTCTCCTCTCCGTATATTTTCAAGAACCTCCGTATAAGCTTTTGTACCTTCGTCTACGAAGTTAACAACAGTATCACGATCCATCGCGGTATTGGCAGTTCCGCTCGACGCACTCTTGACCTTTTCCCAAAACGAAGCCATCTCTGCGGTTTGTTTGATGCCCGCCAACAGTTTCGTGCGCAGAACGCCTTCCTCAAGCGCAGCGCCACCCTCCCCTTGATACAGAGGAAGATTTTTGGCTCTGCCCTTCGTTTGTTCATAAATTCCCTCTGCGATCAGTTTTTGATCATTCAGGAAATTCGCCGCTCTGTTGTCGTTGCCGGTCCTTTCCGCATCAGCCTGCGCGTTTTTCATACCTGTAACGGTACTTATCACAGTATTGCGAATCAGCTCCTTCAATTGATCAACATGCCACGAGCCGAGCAATCTTGTAACATCCGCCGGATTGATTGCAGCGTGAGCATTTGCTCTGTGAGCCGCCATGTCTGCCTCGAAGTGTGCGATCGACTCAGGATTGGCTGCATCATCGACGTAATTCGCAAGATCGGCGTTCGCGGCGATTGCACCTTCATAGATAGACCGACCCTCATTATCATATGTCTGCTTTTTCGCATTCTTCTCAGCTCCCGCCGCATTAGCGGCCAGCTCAAGGTCTTCCCGTCTTGCGCCGCCGATCAGAGCGGTCCAATCAACGATCAAACGATCCAATTCGTCCTTAAACTCGACTGCCTTATTATAGGCTGCCGTCTTATTATCTAACTCAGCCTGCGCAGCCGGTTGATCCGCAGGGGCAGCTGCAGCCAACGCATCTTGAGCAGCAGTTTGCTCATTTTGAGCAGCAGTAACCGCATTTCTCGCGGTCGTTGTATTTAAGTTCCTTGTTTCGCCGTCAACCGTAACCTCAACAGCGCCGTCTCCTTCAGCATTTGCTTTACTATCGAAGGCATTGAGCTTGTTTTGAGCCTCAGTTGCAGCAGCCTGAGCAGCCTCCATCTCTTTTTTCATTCCCGCGGCTCTCCTGAAACCGGGCGCTTTGGCCAACTTGCCCTCGGCATTCATTTTTTTATTGTAAGCTGACAAGAACTGAGCAGCATCGCGGTGTGCACTTAGCGTTCCTTCTGACAGGCGACTCACCATCATATCATCGAAAGCCGACTTAAAGCCTCCCGCTCCCGTCCATGCAGGCAATGCCGTAATCTCCGCCCACAGAGCATCCTTCTCGATTTTGACATCCTTCAGCCAGTCTTCATCCTTTATATCCTGATAGACAGACCAGATGACATCTTTATACTGTTCTTCGGGAACCTTGGTCTCCTTCGCATCTTTTTTATTGGTGATCCGATCCATGGAAACCGTCTTACGCTCTTCGGTCTTCAACTTCGAGCGATGACCTTTATTGGTTGAAGCGAACCAATTGTTGACCTGACTGCGAGCCTTCTTTTGCTTTTCCAACCTGGCCGCAGCAAGCTTTTTCGCATCACCGCCCGCTGCGGGATCATCCCGGTTAAACAATGTCGAAGCACCTCCCGCAAGAGAGGATAAGACAACAGAAAGCACGAGCTTTCCCGCACCGGAGTCTTTCTTATCCACATCTTCCTGCGTGATCGTCTCATCATATTTCTGCAGCAGTGCAAGGCGCTCGGTTTTGAGGTTTTCATGCTCCTTGTATTTGCTGTCATAAGTCTCTTTCGCAGTATTAACAGCATCAGCATTTACGATCCTCGCCGGCGCATGACCACCGCTTTTCGCAGCCTGCTTCTCCGCCTTGATTTGATCGTCCTGTTCTTTCTCGTACCTCTTCGCTTCCTTTTTATAGTTTTTTTCCGCAGTGTCAACTTCCTTCACGGATGCATCGTATTTCTTTTTCAGCTCCTCATACGCGGTCCAATTGGTCTGATCCGCGTCTTCCTTCATTTTCTTTTCGGCAGCATCAACCTTATCACTGCCTGACATGAAATCGTTGAACGCGTCTTCAAGACCGAACTGCTTGAGAAGCATATGTCCGACGCCGCTGAGGGCATCCTTAAAAAAACCACGCTGAACGGTATCGCCGGCAGACGTGTTGACACCGCCGCGTCCTTCTGCGGAAGCTTCGGCTTCATGTTCCTGTGCGGTATGGGCGGCGCCCAAACGCAGCGCACCGGAGCCGGCCTGACCGTTCTGCTGAACGACATGCGTCAACTCATGCTTCAGGGTCTTCTGATCCCGCTTGCTGCGGCCCGGGTCAATGCCTTTGCTGAGAAAGACATCGGCGCCGATCGTGAAGGCACGGGCATTCAGTGCCTGGCTGATGGCGTTGGATTCCGGGTCGTTATGAATACGAACATCGCTCATATCACGACCGAATTCGCCGGAATATTTCTTGTTTTGTTCGGGAGTAAGACGGCTGCCCGATCCACGTTTGGATTGAATTCTCTGAGATACGGAATCCGGCAGCATACCGCCCTGAGGTCCGTTCACGTCGCTCAATTCACGGCGGACTGTCCCTGCCTCGGGAGCTGTCTGTTTCTTCTCCTCGTTCTTGTCCACTTTCTGGAATTCGCTCATCATTCACCTTCTCTCAGCGGGCAGTGTCTGCCGCTTGTCATAGTTAAATCTTATTACGCAATCCGTTTAAAGCAGTTGCGCGAGAGGATTATTTTGTTCAACAATCATTATAATTCACAACTTCCGAATATGCTGTAAGCACGGAAGTTTTTAGCGTCACCTTGCCGGAGCTTCATCTTCCACCTGAATGTTTTCCTCACCCAGGATCTCAGTCAGGCGCGCCATCATGTCATCGCAGATATGCGTGTGAACATCCGGGTAGTCAACCAGATAGACCTTGCCCTTTTCCATGATCATCAGAGAGAAACGATCATGCCCCGGATAGGAGGACACAATGCCGATGAGCCGTTTGACGCGCCGTTCGGAGGAACCGGCCGGGGCGTTTGGCTGAACGCGCATCACCAATGTCAGTTGGCGCGGTTTCGGCTTTTCATCATCGAAGGCGAAGAGCTCCTCATCCAAACTGTCAACGGTGTCCGCCGTACTCAACCCGTCAGAGACAATCGGTTCGGAATGGGTCTCACGCACGGGGGCGGATGTTCGCGCCGGTTCTGCCTCCTTAACCGCAACGGGCGCGGGATCCGGCTCGAAGGGCGGGTCATCGTCATCCCGTGCGGATGCGTTAGCTTCCACTGTCGGAACGACCTTCGCGGGTTCAGTCATGTCCGAACCGCTGACAGCGGCGCAGGGGGCTTCATCCATGGACATGGGATCGGGCGGCACGAAGTCATCATAGATCGGCGGCATCCCGTCAAACCAAACGTCATCGGCGGGCGCGGCGGGCACTTCAGGCGGACGATAGTCTTCGGATTCGGTCATCATCGGCGCGGCGTTCACGGCATCGGACGGCGGGACGATCGGGTCTTCTTCCATATCGTTGCTGAAGCTGTCAACATAATTCGCCTCGGATTCCGCCATGCCGCTGACAAGCAGGGAATAGGCCTTGTTCGCGGAAATCTGCGGAGCGCCGCGGGACTTGTCGAGGCGTCCCTCAATAATGATCGGCGCGTCCGTGACCACGATATCGCGGAACTGTTCCCAGGATTTGGGGAAGAAGACGACATCGGTGACATCGCCGTGAATATCTTCCAGTTTGACGGAAGCCATGGCTTTGCTGTCTTTTTTGGTCAACATATGGCGGACGGACTGCACCAGACCGCCCATGGTGACATATTTTCCTTCATCACATTCATCCAGTTGGCTGTGGTTGACGCACTTGTGACGCTTGAGTGCCTCACGATGCGCGTCCAACGGATGCGCAGAGACATAGAGACCGAGGAGCTCGCGTTCCCAGCCCAGTTTCTCGCGGGAGTCCACCGGGAGCATTTCAGGCAGCTCAATCTTCTGCAGCGGAATGTCCATCATGTCGAAAAGACCCATCTGCCCGTTGTCCTGCCCCTTGAACTTGGAAGCGGAAATGGCGATCATGTCGTCAAGCACGGCAAGCAGAGCACCGCGTTCGCCGAAAGCGTCCAGCGCACCGACTTTGATCAGGGATTCCAGCGCACGGCGGCCGACCTGCCGCAGATCCATACGCCCGATGAAGTCATTCAGATCCTTGAAAGGACCGTTCTTCTCCCGCTCATTGATGATGACCTCCGCGGAGTTCTGCCCGCAGTTTTTGACCGCGCCCATGCCGAAACGAATGTGCGCATCGCGGTTATCCCCCTCAACGGAGAAATCCCAAAATGAATTTTCCACGCGGGGCGGCAGGACTTTAATACCGTACTGACGGCAGTCATTGATGTAAAAGGCGATTTTGGAGGAGTCGTTGGCGTTCGCCGAGAGGATGGCGGTCATAAACTCAACCGTGTAATGCGCCTTCAGGTAGCCGGTCTGCACCGCCAGCACGCCGTAGTCCGCGGCATGGGATTTGTTGAAACCGTAGTTCGCGAACTGCTCCCATTCATGGAAAATCTGCTCGGCGGTTTCTTTCTCCACGCCGTGTTCCTGCGCACCGGTGATGAACTTGACGCGATGCTTTTCGACTTTGTCTTTCTTTTTCTTGGAAATCGCTTTGCGTAGGTCGTCGGATTCGGAGGCGGTATAACCGGCTAAATCCATCGCGGCGAACATGATCTGCTCCTGATAGACCGGGATGCCGTAAGTCTCCGCGAAAATCGGCTCCATCATCGGATGAAGGTATTTGACTTCCTGTTCCCCGTGCATACGGGCGATATAGTCCGGGATGAACTGCATCGGGCCCGGACGGTAGAGCGCAACCATCGCGATAATGTGCTCAAGCTTCTTCGGTTCCATCTCCATGAGGTAGCGCGTCATGCCCGTGCTTTCAAGTTGGAAGACGCCCGCGGTGTTGCCCGCCGAGAGGAACTTGTAAGTTTCTTCGTCATCAGTCGGAATGTTTGCCAGGTTAAGCTTTATGCCGTACCGCGCTTCGATCATGTCGCAGCATTTCTGCATGACGGTCAGGGTGATCAGACCGAGGAAGTCAACTTTCAGCAACCCCATTCGATCCACAATCGTCATCTCAAACTGCGCGACGGACTTGATCGGGTTGTCATCGGCGCCGTTCGTCGGGCGGTGCAGCGGCGCGTATTGCACGATGGGAATATCCGTGATGATCAACCCCGCCGCATGCGTACCGGCGTTGCGGGCAACGCCTTCCATCTCCATGGCGGTCCGGACGAGCTCGGTCAGCTGCGAACTGCCGTCAACAGCTTCTTTGAACTCCGCGACTTCTTCCATGACATTTTTTAAGGTAATGGGCTTGCCGGACTGCGGCATTTTTGTTCCGCCGGGGATCAATTTGCAGATACGGTCAACATCCGGGAGCGGTACATCCATGACACGGCCGACATCGCGCACAGCGGCCTTCGCACCGAGCATGGTAAAGGTAATAATCTGCGAGACATGATCCGCGCCGTATTTATCGGAGCAGTACTGCAGCAGTTTGTAGCGTTTATCATCCTGAATATCAAGGTCGATATCCGGCATGGAGACGCGGCCCGGGTTCAGGAACCGTTCAAAAATGAGCTTGAATTTCAGCGGCTCGACAGGGGTAATGCCGAGGGTATAGGCGACCATGGAGCCGGCGCCGGAACCGCGAACGTTATACCACCAGTTGTTCTTTTTCGCCTGGTTGACAAGATCCTGCACAATGAGGAAGTAGGAGTCGAAGCCCATCGTATGGATGATGTTCAGTTCCTTCTCGAACCGTTCGCGCACCACGGCATCGTTCGCGTGTTCGCCGTAACGCCAAATCAAGCCCTCTTCGCACTGCTTGCGCAGGAAGGTCTGATCGTTTTCGCCTTCCGGCAGCGGGAAGATCGGCAAATGGTAGCCGTGGGGTTCAAGGTCAACATTGCAGCGTTCCGCGATTTTGACAGTGTTCTCAATGGCGCCGGGAACGTTGCCGAAAAGCTGCCGCATCTCTTCCTCGGAACGCATATAGTAGGTATGATTGTTCATGCGGAAGCGTTTTTCGTCATTGAGATGCGCGCCGGTCTGAATCGCGAGGAGAATATCCTGATAACGCCAGTCTTCGGGATCGACATAATGCGTATCATTGGTTGCAATGAACTGCGAACCGAACTCATGACCGAGATCCAACAGGACTTTATTGATCTCGACCAATTCGGGCATATCGTGATCCTGTAATTCAAGGAAGAAGTTATTCGGACCAAAGACGTCGTAATACCAGGCGAGGCGTTTGCGTGCCTCGTCGATATTGCGTTTGTAAATCAGCTGCGGAATCTCACCCGCCATACAGGTGGAGGTGCAGATCAAGCCTTCGGAATGGGCGGCAAGATATTCATGATCGATGCGGGGATGATAATAGAAGCCCTCAAGCTGGGCAGCCGAAGCGATCTCAAGCAGGTTGTGATAGCCGGTCTGGTTCTCAGCAAGCAGCAGCAGGTGATAGGAACTCTTGTCTCTCGGCTCACGGGAATGCATATCACGCGGAGCGAGATATGCTTCCAGTCCGATAACGGGATGCACGCCCGCTTCCTGCGCCGCCATGTAGAACTCTACAATCCCGAACATGGTGCCATGGTCGGTAATGGCAACCGCAGGCATGTCCATCTCCTTGGCGCGCTGCATGACTTTCTTGATCTTTGAAAACCCGTCAAGCAGTGAATATTCCGTATGCAGATGAAGATGCGCGAATGCCATAAAATGAGACTCCTTACCCTTTATATATTGTACACCACTTTCGACCTCGACCTCCGTGCGGCACAAGAGAATTTTCGCGATTCGCTCCAAAGAGACCAAGCGGCAAGCTCAAGCGTGACAAGAAGGAATCTGTCATCTTCCGAGGTGATGATAACTCTTATACGGAAGCGTTTTATTCTCATCGGTTTTTCCTGATGACTTCCGGCTGCGTTGTGAGCGGTCTGAACCAATTTTTGAAGGGAGACAATTCCACGTCCGTAAGCAAGGACAATATTGAAAATTGGCTTTCTCCCGTTCCTCCAATCAGGGAGCAAGAAGCTGTTTGCAATAAACTCAAAGAAAGTCTTTCGGCAATGGAACACATCGAAAAGAGCCTCAACTGAGGCTCTTTTCGATTGTACTGAGCAGCAAAAACAATTTGCAAGGCAAGTCTTCATCACTTTATCCGGCTTTCATTGTTTTTCCTTCCTCGTTAGATGCTCGCATCATGCTTTCGCCCGGCATGATTGCATTGCCGGGCGATCCGGCTATGCCTTGGATACAACGTCAACCGATCCGAACAGACTGATCTTTTCCCTGACAACTGCTTTCATGGCTTCGATCTCATGTGGGATCAGGCCTGTCATGGTCTTTGCGCCTTCTCTCAAGCCCTGTTCGATGCCCGCTTTCCCGGCTTTATCCAGGTCCGTGAAGATGTTCACCTTGCAGATTCCTTTTTCGACCGCGATCCGGAAATCTTCATCCGCTAAGCCGCTTCCGCCGTGAAGCACCAACGGAAGCCCGGTTTTTCCGGCGATCGTTTCGATTCTGCCAAAATCCAGCTTTGGAGGAAACTTATAATCTCCATGCGCATTCCCGACCGCCACCGCCAGCGCATCAATTCCCGTGCGGCGGACATAATCCAGTGCCACCTCAGGATCGGTATAATAATCGCTGGGCTTTTCGAGCTTTCCCGCGCCTTCGTTGTCACCTACGTGGCCCAGTTCCCCCTCCACGGTAACGCCCATGGCGTGGCAGATCTTTACCATCTCTGCCACCCTATCCACATTTGTCTCATAGTCTGCCATCGAGCAGTCATACATCACGGAGGTGAAGCCCAGCTTCAGTGCTTCCATGCACTTCTCAAAAGTCAAACCATGGTCATAGTGGACGCAGACAGGAACGCTTGCGCGTTTCGCCATCGGAATCAGATAGTCCGCCACATTTTCAAGCGGCATGGCGGGCAACAGCACCTCAGCCGTGCCGATCATGACCGGGGCACACAGTTCCTCGGCGGTCTCGATGATGGCTTTGGCCATTTCCACATTGACGGCGTTGAAAAAGCCGACGCCGTATTTTTTCTCCTTCGCGGGAAGGAGGATCTCATTCATATTGACAAGCATTTCAGTGCTCTCCTTTACACAGTTTCCCAGCCGTCCTTGATCTTTGCAGCCAGCTCTTCAATGGGCTTGATCCCGCTCAGTGCGTCGTAGGCCGTCACGCAGCAGGCGCCTTCTGCGGCGGCGAGCGCAGTGCATGCCGCAGGATTATAGCCGCGCAGCACACCGGTCAGAAAAGCGGCGATGCTGGTGTCGCCCGCACCGGTCCCGGAGCGGACAATGCGTGCCTTGAAGCAGGGCTGGATCCCCTCCTTGTCTGCCCAAGCTTCGATGTTCAACGGCACACGGTCGCCGACCTTGCGCAGTGTCTCAGCATCTGCGGTCTTGTAGAGCATGCCGCCGGTGCCGCATTTGATGAGCACGGCGCGGCAGCCCATGGAGATCAGCTCCTCCGCCAGAGGCAGCGCCTCCAAGCGCAGGTCAAGCCCCTCGGTGATATCTCCGCCCCGATTCAGCCGACGATATCGTTCTCGGTCGAGCATGAAGCAAAGCTCTTCAAAGGAGGGAACAAAGAAGTCCACATAAGGCAGAACCCTTTGCAGAATCCTGCGCCAGTCCACTCTTCCTGCCTCAGAACCGGGATCAATTGCCGCAAAATCCAGGCTGGTGGCGATGCCGTGTTCTTTCATCCTGCGAAAAATGGCTTCCAACTCCTGTCCTTCTTCCGCATACATTCGACGCATCAGAGGCGGATAGCCGAAGTGAAACAGCACCGCGTCCCCCAGAGCATCCTCCGGGATATCCGCATTGGAGAAGCTGTCATTGGCACCGGGATTATGCAGGAAGATGCGATCATAGCCGGGAATCGCCAATACAACGGAATAAGAGGTTGAGCTGTCGGCATCCTCGATGAGACCACCCGCGCCGTAAGATGCGGCAATACTCTTGACCATCTCGCCGAAGGCGTCCTTGCCGACTTTTCCCATCAGATTCACTTCGTTGCCAAGGATCTTCAGCGCCAGACCCGTGTTCGCCACACTGCCGCCGGTGTGGACGTCGGCCGCGTCCATGTGCAGGAGTTTGCCCGGCTGCAGCAGAGTTTCAATGCCCTGTCCCTTTACCGCCTCGGGAAAGACAGGGGTAATATCCAGGCAGATATGCCCGGCGGAAATGATTTTCATTATACTCCACCTCTTTATCAGAACAGGGGATACTCCAACAGAGCACCCCCCGTCAAAAACAGTTCCTCAGTCAATGCCCATAATCAGGTTCATGGTGTACATCTCAAGCTGCTCGAACTTGAGCTCGGAGATGAGCTTCTCGGCATAGGCGTAATCGTAGCGTGCGACTTTCTCCTCAAGAGCCTTGAAGATGGCCAGGCTGTTTTTCAGATGTTCATAGCTGTCCTCGTCAGAAGTGGTACGCATAGCCTTAACGTCGAGGCCAACGTAACCCTTCTCCCAGTACTTGTTCTCAACCAGCACCTTGACCTGATTGAATGCCTGACGCAGATTCTCCACGCCGAAGCTCTTGTCCTGGTCGTAGCGGATACCGTTCTGATCGTTGAGATGGACGGTGAAGAGTTTATCGAAGGCCAGCGCGAATCCGATCTCGTTGGCGGGATCCAGACCTGCCAGGATGGCATG
Organism: bacterium; assembly: GCA_963618265.1. Taxonomy (GTDB): domain Bacteria; phylum Chloroflexota; class Anaerolineae; order Anaerolineales; family Anaerolineaceae; genus Flexilinea. Next base: position 21,406 of record CAVESB010000002.1, on the reverse strand, counting down.
AGCGCTCTCAAGGTTTCCGCCGACACGCTTGGGATCGATGGTAGCGGCGGAGACAGCCATAACGTGACCTATTGTACCGCAAATCGAACGATCGATCGGCTCATTGGGCTTGGGCTCGATGCAGACGCGGATGGTATCGTCGTAGCGAAGCATGTTGTTGATCGCCTCAACGAGTTGCTTGGTAGCCCAAACAGGGCTCTTGCTCTCGGCGCACAGTGTGCCCTCGCGAGCGAGCCACAAGACGATCAGATCGCAACCGAGCTCACGGGCGATGTCTATGGATCGGTAGGCACGCCACATGGCAAAGTCGCGGTCTTCCTTGCGGGTGCTCATGAAGCCGCCATCCTTGGTGTGGGGATCCATCCAGAGACGAGGAGCGACAAACTCGGCCTTGAGACCGTATTTGTCGAGCAGGCCTTTGACCTTACGGGCCTCAGCCTTGATCTCATCCTCGGTAAGCTCGTTCATATTGGGAACAGCATCATCGTCATGGAACTGGATGGCGGAGAAGCCCAGCTCTGCGAACTTGGCAAATTTACTCTCAAGGTCGATGGCGCTGCGGGTCTCAGGACCGTAAGAATCTGCGCCGGTGTGAACGTTCCAAGGACCAACGGTGAATTTGAATTTTGACATTTTTCTTTCCTCCTCTGTGCAAGCCTGTCATCGGCTTTTGATGATTTTAGTATAATGTGCCACCAACTTTTCTTCTATCATTAATGTGTGCAGAAAAACGATTAATTAGCTTTTTGTGCCCTCCTGTGCTATACTGACTCTGACAGATCGAGAAGGGAGGAAAAGCTGTGAATCACGAATATGAAATTGTCCGCCACAGCAAGTTCCAAAATCTGCATGTTTTGATCGTGGAGATGGGCTCACGCACACCGCACCTGCACCGCGACCTGGAACTGGGGCTGGTACTGGAGGGGACACCGGATATACTGTGCAGTGACCACACCGAGCATCTGGAAGCGGGTAATCTGTACCTCATCAACGCCTTGGAAATGCATGCCTTTCATGCCATAGAACATAATGTAAAGATTCTCGCCATTCAGACCTCATACAAGATCATGAATTCCTTTCTCACAAAGCCGATTATCCCACGCTTTCCTGAGAATCCGGCTCTGCATAAGATGCTGTCTGCTGACAGCAGTACCTACCGTCTGCTGAGGACGCTCTGTCTCGACCTGGCAGCAGGCTATCTGACGGAATCAGCGGACGCCTTTCATACGTTTTTCTTGCTGAGCAAACTGCAATACCTTCTGATACAGGATCTGCCTCATAGCATCCTGTCGGATGCGGACTATCAACTGATGAAAAAGAAGCCGGACCGCCTGCTGTCCATACTGGACTATATTGATGCGAATTTTCAGCGGAAGCTGCTTTTGGATGAGATTGCGAACAGGGAAGGATTTACCCTGTCATATATGTCACATTTCTTTAAGGATTCGATGGGAATGAGTTTTCAGTCTTACCTGAAAGAAAAGCGCTTTGAGAAAGCATGCCGGCTGCTTCTGACCACCGACTGGAAACTGCTGGATATCAGCCTGAACTGCGGGTTCTCAGATATTCGCTTTATGACGGAAGTCTTTCGGGAAAAAACCGGGCTGACACCAAAAGAATACCGCAATGCCAATCACCACAGTATCATACAGAATCAGACTGTTTCTCAGACATTTGAAAGAATCCTTACTCCTGCGGAGGCAGGATCTGTGCTAAAGAAATACCGTTCCAAAAGCGATTTTTGCGAAAATGCCTTACTTGCCCCGGGGTAAAAGCACTCGGAGCGCCCGATGGTCTAACTGAGGGAGTTCGGAACAGGAGAGCTGACGATGATCATGTGACGATCTCACTGTACATGAGCGCCGGCATTGCCGGCAATACCGGAATGTCAACACATAGGGTCAGAGACAAACCCTATCCACATGTTTACCCCAATAAAAAAGAGCAGCCGCATGACTGCCCTTTTGTGGTTTGCTTTGAACGAAATTACTCTTCGCCGCCCGGGATATCAATACCCTTAGCACGCAGAGCCTTCTTGATCTCAATGAGACGGGACTGCCCGATACCCTGCAGATCAAGAACCGCCTTGTCACCGCCCTTATCGAAGATATCAAGGAAATCGGAGACTTTTTCGATTTTCTGTTCAGCCCAGGCTTTGATGCTGAGGTTGTTCAGACCGAGTTCGGCAATGGAGGAATTGCGAACGTCTTTGCCTTCTTCGCGAGACTTCTTGTCGTTGATGAAATCCTGGCGAGCCTGCAGACGACGATAGAAGCGATCAACCTGACCTTCAATATCGAGGAGACGCTGCTGCTGTCCGGTGAAGAACGGATGGCACTTAGAGCAGACTTCGGTTCTGATTTCTTTCTTGGTGGAACCCGTTGTCCAAGTATTACCGCACGCGCAGATGACCTTCGCGTCGTAATAATAAGTCGGATGGGATTAATCCTTCTTATTTTTCTTCAGCGGGAGCAACGCTTACGCGCTTCTGACCGGACGGAAGGGTTTCAAAAACGACCTTACCGTCAGCAGTAGCAAAGAGCGTATAATCTTTACCGACGCCGACATTCATACCGGGCTTAATCTTGGTGCCGTGCTGGCGAACAAGAATGTTACCGGAAATGACATCCTGACCGCCAAAGCGCTTCACGCCCAGGCGCTGGGAATTTGAATCACGACCATTGCGGCTGGAACCGCCACCCTTTTTGTGTGCCATATCTAATTACCCCTTAATTGAATCGATCTGAATGCGAGTGTAGACCTGGCGATGACCGGTCTTTTTGCGGGAATGCTTCTTCGGGCGATACTTGAAGACGATGATCTTCGGTCCCTTTGTTTCATCAACGACGGTAGCTTCAATGCTGGCACCCTTAACATAGGGAGCGCCGACATTGACGGCGTCATCGTTTACGAGGAGCAGAACTTCATTCAGAGTAATCTTCCGGCCGGGTTCCGCATCAATCAGACGATCAACTACGATCTCTGAACCTTCGACAGCTTTATACTGCTTGCCGCCGCTTTCAACGATTGCGTATTTCATTCCTTTTTCTCCAATCTTCACTTCACCTCTCCGCCCGCGTCCATCGCCGACTCAAGGGGAAGTTGGGTCATATCGGTTCGCAATGGCAGACCATTGCCAAACCTTAATAATTATACATATTTCCCGATGTTTGTCAAATTCCTAAACGAAAAAATGACAGCGTTTTTCAGTAAAAAGAGGGCAATGGAACCCATTACCCTCTTTCATTGCTTGCGGAAAAACTATTTCACCGTGAGGATGATGCGGGCATCAACAACCTTCAAACCGGCGCCCTGTTCGTAGACCATGATCGGGTTGGCATCGGTTTCCTTGACCTCATCACGCAGATCCCAAATCATGTTGGAATACTTGGCAATGGTTTCGGCCATGGCTTCGCGGTCGCGCGGCGTTTCGCCACGGGTACCGGCGAGGATCTTGGCGCCGTGGATCTCTTCCTGCATCTTCAAGCCCTGCGCCTTGGAGACAGGGGCGACGCGGAAGGTGACGTCCTTCAGGACTTCGACAAAAATACCGCCGAGACCGAACATGACGGTCGGACCGAAAGCCGCGTCGGAGGTGGAACCGAGGATCACTTCAGTGCCCAGAGGAGCCATTTCCTGGATGGCAATACCGTGAATGTCGGCATCGGGTTTGTAGGCCTTCGCGTTCGCCATGATTTTGCGATACCATTCACGAACCATATTATCGTCCTTGACATTGACCTTGACGCCGCCGGCATCGGATTTGTGGAGGATGTCAGGGGAGACAATCTTCATGACGATCGGGTAGCCGACCTTGTTGGCCAATTCAACGGCTTCGTCTTCGCTCTTGGAAAGCAGCGTGGTGGTTACATCCAGACCGTAGCTGATGAAGACCTGTTTGGCTTCGATTTCAGTCAGTGCATTGCGGCCGTCGGCGCGGGCGCCGGCAATAATCGCCAGAGCGCGTTCGCGATCGACTTTGAAGGTTTCAACAGCATCGGAGGCCTTGGCAGCCTGCATGCGGGCATACTTGCGGAGACCGCCAATAGCGGAAATCGCACGGGCAGGATCATCGTAAGACGGGATGCCGTTGTCGGAAAGCCAGCGCATGGCCTTCGCACTGCGTTCCCCGCCGACAATGGAGACGGCAACAGGTTTGTGAGCAAGAACGTCCGGACCTGCTTCCTGCAGCGCTTCATAAATGCCCACGGCAATGTCCTGCGGGTTGACAACAGCGGTTTCGCAGCACAGAACAACCAGACCGTCGGTCCATTCATGCTTCATACCGAAAGCAATGGACTTCTTGTACCCTTCGAGACCGGCGCTGCCGGTGATATCGACAGGGTTCTTCGCGGAGCCGAATTCGGGCATATAGTGCTTCATCTCGGCCTGCATTTCCTGCGGCAGGAATTCGAGCGGGATACCGGCACGTTCCGCAGCATCGGTAGCAAGAACGCCGATACCGCCGCCATTCGTGATGATGAGAAGATGATCGCCTTCCATCGGAGGCTGACATTCAAAAGCCTGAGTCAGGTCAAAGAGGTTGTCAAGGTCGGCAGCCTGAACGACACCGGCCTGTTCAAAAGCAGAGCCGTAAATTTTTGCCGCACCCGCAAGGGAACCGGTATGGGAAGCCGCGGCAGCGGCACCGTGAGCAGAGACGCCGGACTTCAGCGCGATGACCGGTTTGTTGGTCTTCTTGCAGACTTCCATGAAGCGGCGGCCGTCCTTCAGACCTTCGATGTAGACGGCTGTGCAGCGGGTAACAGGATCATTGTCGAGCCATTCGATGATGTCGGCGAAATCAACATCAGCCATATTGCCGAGGGAGAACAGCTTATCGAAGCCGACACCGCGGAAATACGTACCGGCATCCAGGGCGATCAGCAGAGCACCGGACTGAGAGATCAGAGCACCGTTGCCCGGGAGCGGAAGCATGTTCGCGAAAGAAGCGTTCAGTTTGTCAGAGTTGGAAAGGGAACCGATAATGTTCGGTCCAAGCAGACGCATACCGTACTGTTTGCAGGTCGCGACAAGCGCGTTTTCGGTTTCGTGATCACCGACTTCGCCGAAGCCGGAAGTAATGATGGAGACGCCCTTAACGGCAGCCTCACCGCATTCCTTGACTGCGTTCAGAACAAGCGCGGCCGGGACGGTAATAACAGCAAGGTCGATCCGCCCCTTGAGATCAAGAACGCTTTTATAGGATTGAATCCCCTGAATATGCGTATCTTTCGGATTGATCGGGTAAATATCGCCCTCATAACCGCTGTTTCGAAGACCTTCAACTACAGAATAGCCGATCTTACCGGGCTTGTTGGAAGCACCGATAATCGCAACACTCTTCGGTCTGAAAAGACCGTCCAATGAATTATTACTCACGATTGACTCCTAATTGTTTATCTGAATGGGCCGCAGTTGATTACAGCCCCGGCCATTTCTTGTAACATATATATTTTAGCACCAATCGCGAATAAATTTTGTATCAATTTTCATTTGTTACGCTGTATTTATTCTTAATATCACAGTATTGGGGCATTGTCAGCATGACACTTTTTTCCCGTATTTTTTTGTTGTCATGCGCTTCCTCTGATATAATCGTCAACATGTTTGTACAGATTGCAGTTGCCAAGACCAGACGACATGATTTGTCGGCAAGCAAAGAGACCGTGGAAATTATTGAACGTCCATCCGGGGGACAAAGTGTTATTTTCTGCCGCGGCATCCGATCCGGCATCAAGAGTAAAACTATCTCCTCCATCATCGTCAATCAGATCATCGAAAAAGTTGCCGAAGGGGAACGCGACGGCAGCTCCATCCGCAATGTGTCCGATCAGATTCACCGCCAGTTCTCCGGAGAAGCCACGGGCAGCTGCTGCATGATGTCCGTCGATTTTGAGTCGGGCACATTGGTCGTCAGCCGCCTGACTTCAACGCCGGTCTGGTATTACCAGCGCGGCGAACTCAACGCATGGAGCATGGAAGCCGCTCAGTTAGGCTCCGATAAAGGGCTGCACCCCAGCATCACGGAGATTCCCATTGAGACCGGTTCGTCGGTACTCTTCCTCTCTTCAGGATTGCTTCACGCGGGAAAACTTTCGCACTACGACACCGAAGATTTCAGCCAGACACTCAGCTCTCTTGCAGAAGATGATCTGTCAGCCCAAGCCATGGCGGATTTCATTCTGAATCACGCCGTAGCTGTGGACATGAATTCACCGCGGGATGATATGACGGTGGTCGTCATGCGGGTGATGCCCGGCCGCCCGGACTATACCCGTCTCAGCCTCTCCTGCCCCGTCCCCGAATACCGACAGGAAATCAATTCCTTCGGCGTTTTCTTCTGAAACAAACCCATGCTCAACCGTGATTGAGCATGTCTTTTTTATGAGCGCGAAATCATCCTTGCGCCCATTTGCTTTTTGGCATACATCTTGCAATATTAAAAGCATATGCCACGCAATATGCGAACAGGGAGGATCGGTTTATGGACATTTTGAATCTTGTAGACAAGTTGGAAGAACTTTTCAGCCAAGGTCGTTCCGTTCCCTTCACCAAGAGCGTCATGCTGGATGAGGATCAAATGATGGACATCATTGATCAGATGCGCATCTCGGTTCCGAATGAGATCAAGCGCTCCCAGCAGGTCCTTGCGCAGCGCGACCGCATCCTTGCCCAGGCGAAGGAAGAGCATGACCGCATGATCGAAATTGCGAATGAGAAACGGGAACAGCTCATTTCTTCCCACGAAATAACCGCGGAGGCCAACAACCGCGCCAAACAAATCATCTCTCAGGCACAGACCGAGGCGGATGTGATTAAGCAGGAAGCCGACAAATACGCGCTTGAGTCTCTGAAAAAGCTCGAAATCGAAATGGAACGTTCTATCGCCCAGGTTCGAAACGGCATCAAAGCTCTTGAATACAACCCCGACGATGACGATTCACAACCGGACAATTAGCAAAGTTTCTTTATATTTCTCGTAATCTCAATCCTTTTTTATCTCCTTTCTTTCTTGAACCGCAGCCTCCCGACAGCCGCGGTTCACGATTTAAAAAAACGTCGTTCCCTGTCGTCTGTGTAAAAAAAGCCCGATTCAAAATCGGGCGGTTTGACAGATCAAGCGACATGCTAATCCAGATCATCCAGGACGGTCTGCAGCTCCGGCGGTAACGGCGCCTCAAAGGTCATCGGCACATCGTGTCCGGGGAGGAGAATGGTCAGCTTGTATGCGTGCAGGAAGTGCCGGTCAAGCGGAATGGTCTGCTTCTTCCTGCCATAGAGCACATCACCGACGATCGGACATTTCAGGAAAGCCATGTGGACGCGGATCTGATGGGTTCGTCCGGTCAGCGGATGCGCCTCAATGAGCGTATGTTTTGCGAACTTTTTGCGCGTCATGTATTCGGTCACCGCAGCGCGCCCCTTGTCGGGTGTCAGAATCGCCATCTGCTGCCGGCGGATCGGATCACGACCGATCGGGGCTTCCACACGTCCGGTCGGAGTCGGGGGTGCGCCGTCCACAAGCGCGAGGTAGCGCTTATTGACATCGCGGTCCTTGAATTGGTTTTGAAGGAAGATGTGCGCTTTTTCATTCTTCGCCATCACGATGATGCCGGAGGTATCACGATCCAGGCGATGCACAACGCCCGGACGGATCTCCCCGCCGAAGCCTTGAAGATCGCCGCAATGAGCGAGCACGGCATGAACAAGGGTTTCCGTCTCATGCCCGACCGCGGGATGCACAACCATGCCGGCAGGCTTGTTGATCACGATAGACTGTTCGTCTTCGTAGAGGATATCCAGCGGAATATCCTCCGGCACCAGGGCTGACGGACGCGCCTCGGGAACAACGACGGTGACCAAGTCGCCGTATTCCAAAGCCTGTCCCATTTTTTTCGCGGGTTCGCCGTTGACATGAACGCGGCCTTCTTTTATAAAGGCCTGCAAACGGGAACGGGAATAATCCGTCAGGTTCTCGGTCAGGTAAAGGTCAAGGCGTTCGGGATCTTCCGATTCATAATTCAGGGTCAGGATCTCGTCACTCATTCTTCGTCTCCGTTTCCGTATCTGTTTTTTTCTTTTCCTCGCGCCAAATCCCAATGACCAGCACCGCCGCGCCGATACAGATCGCGCAGTCGGCGAGATTGAAGACCGGGAAGTTCCCGATCCAGATAAAATCAACCACATACCCTAAGGAGGGGTTGAGACGGTCGATGAGATTGCCCAGCGCGCCGCCGAGTTCCAACGCAAGCCCGACGCGGTAAAACGAGGCGCTGTTCTTCACCTGCACGGAAAAAAACAGAATCGCAATGACCGCAATAATGCCGATGACCGTCAGGATCCAGCCGTACCCCTGGAACATGCCGAACGCCACGCCGGTATTCTTCCAATAGATAAAGCGGAAGAAGTCCCTGAGCGCCGGGATCGGCGCCCAAACTTCGCCCGGCTTCAGATTCATCCGCACAATGTATTTTGAGACCTGATCAATCAGGATCACAAATGCCGCAATCCCGAAGATGTTCAGATATTGTTTCTTATTCGACAAAACAGTCCTCCGTTTAACGCCTCTATTATACCCGTAAAAAGTCCTCATCCGCTCCGCACCGTTACCAAGCCATACGTCAAGACTTCAACGCCGCAATGAACTCCGCGCCGCATTTTGCCGCCCTGCAATGCCAGGCTAAAGAAAGGAAACCTGTCCGCCGCCGACAGGCATGCTTCCCGAAACAGCACACCCGCGCATGACAGCGTTGATGAGCTCATCCTGCCCCGGTCGGAATGAATCGTAACCGAAAGTCTCACTGCGTCGTTCCGTGTAATTCGCCCTTTCGATGAGCCTTCCGGCACCAATTATAACGCAGGTCCGGCGTGCGCCCATTATCAAAGTTTTGTTAATATTTACGCTCGGATGATACAATTCGGGGGCAAAGGTTCTATAATAAAATATAGAAAATAATTTGGATTTTCATCCGATTCTCAAGGAGCAAACGAATGGCAGAAAAAGAAAAGAAGACCCGCCCGATCGCGTTTAAAGCGGAAACCCAACAGCTGCTCAATATCCTGATCAACTCTATTTATTCCGACAAAGATGTGTTTCTGCGTGAACTGATTTCAAACGCCTCGGACGCCATCACAAAACTGAATTTCAAGATGCTGACCGATCATAACGTCGTGGACGCGGATGCCGCGCCGGAGATTCATGTACGATTCGACAAAGACGCGAAAACCCTGACCGTCAGTGACAACGGCATTGGCATGAACGCCGATGAGCTGAAAGAATACCTCGGCACGATCGCCCATTCCGGCGCAAAAGCCCTGATTGAGGAAGCCGGAGAAGAGGGCGCGAAGAACATCGCCGACCTGATCGGTCAGTTCGGCGTCGGCTTCTACGCCGCCTTCATGGTCGCGAAGAGCATTGATGTCACCTCCCGTTCTTTCCGTCCGGATGACAGTGCCGCGGTATGGCATTCCGACGGCGCCGGCACATTCACAGTAGGACCCGCCGAGAAGGAAACGCGCGGAACGGATATCGTCATCACGCTGAAAGAGGATGCGGAAGAGTATCTTGATGAGTACAAACTCCGCGAGATCATCCGCAAACATTCCAACTACATTCCGTACCCGATTTTTCTGCAGGATGACCGGGAACAGGTCAACGCCGCTACCGTGATCTGGCGGAAGTCCGCCTCCGAACTGAAGGATGAGGACTATAAGGACTTCTATCAGTCCTTCACCATGGACTTCAACGAACCGATGAAGCACCTGCACCTCTCCATCGACGCTCCCGTTCAGATGTACGCGCTGCTTTACATCCCGGGAACGCCGGAGAAAAACATGTTCTCTCTGCGCAAGGAGGACGGTCTGCAGCTTTACGCCCGCAAGGTTCTGATTCAGGACTACTGCACCGAGCTGCTGCCGCGTTATTACCGTTTCATTCAGGGTGTCATTGACTCCGAAGACATCCCGCTGAATGTCTCCCGCGAGACCATGCAGGCGAACCGCGTGATCCTTTCGCTGAAAAAGATCCTGACCGGCCGCGTGAATGACATGCTCATGAAGTGGGGCAAGGATGATGCGGAAGGCTACAGCAAATTCTGGGAGAAGTTCGGCGACTTCATCTGCGAAGGCATCATCACCGAACCGGGCGCGAAGGATTCCCTGGCTCCGCTGCTGCGCTTCCATACCATGAATCACGGGACGGAACTGCGTTCGCTTTCTGACTACACGCAGGAAATGAAGGCGGATCAAAAGAAGATTTACTATGTCCTGGGCGACAACCTCGAAACGCTGCGCAACAGTCCGCACACCGAGAAGCTGAAAAAGGACGGCATTGACGTGTTGCTCCTCGACAAGACGCTGGATCCTTTCGTGATTACCGCACTGACGAACTATCAGGATTACCCGTTCGTCAACGCCGCGAGCGAATCCGACAAAGCGGAGGAGCCGAAGCAGGATGAAAACGCTGAGGAGAAAACGGAAGAGAAGCCGGAGGAGAAATCCGAATTCAGCGCACTGATTGAACTGTTCAAAAATACGTTGGGCGATGCGGTCTCCGATGTCCGTACTACCGACCGTCTGGTATCCTCTCCGGCACGCCTGGTTGAGTCCGCGGGCGCCATGCCGCAGGAAATGCAGCGCATTTATAAGGCCATGCAGCAGGAGTACAAAGCTCCGAAGAAGGTGCTTGAACTGAATCCGGCGCATCCGCTGATTCAGAAGGCCGCCGCCTGCGAGGACGAAAAGCTGCGTTCCGACATCATCGCTCAGATTTACGATGATGCGCTGATCATGGACGGGGAAGCCCCGGATCAGGTCGCAATGCTGGAGCGGCTGCAGGAAATGATGCTGAAACTCCTGTCGTAAGAAACTGACGTAAAGATCGAAAGAGGACTGTCGCTCGCTGTAATACAATGCAATCGCGGCAGTCCTTTTTATTTGCGTCCGCAAAAGCAGACAGTTTACTCATGTCAGATGCGAGAAATTTCCTGCCGCGTTAGCGGGAGTGCTTCAAAACGGACATCATTTTTCGCAGGAAGGTCTGTCCGTCTTCAGTCGGATCGGGTTCCTGCTGTTGAGGCGATCCCTGTTGATAAGCGGGAGGAAAAGTCCGCGCAGACGGCTGCTCAGACCGGATACACGCAGAAGAATTCGGAGACTGCGGATAGATCGGCGTGTTCTGCCGAGGGATGAGCGGATTGGCGGCATACTGCGGCACAGGCGGATGCACAGGACGCAGTTCGAGCGCGGCACGTTCAATGTCCTTTTCAAAATCGCGCATAGAGACGTAACGCTCCGTCGGTTTCAGGTTCATCGCACGCAGAATAGCGGCTTCTGCGGTTTCAGGGATTTGGACACCCAGCTGTCGAATTGTCGGGAGCTCCCGCCCTGCGGCGCGATCGGAGGCGGAAGTCGGCAGTTTCCCGGTTAAAGCGCGGTAAAACGTCGCCCCCATGGCATAGACATCCGTCCACGAACCCTGCTCAATGCCGGATCCGGAATACTGTTCCAACGGAGCGTATCCGGGTTTAATCACCGCGTCCATATTCTGGGTTTCCTCCCCGAAGCTGAAACGCGCCGCGCCGAAATCCAGCAGTTTCGTGTGCCCGTCAACGGTAAGATAGATATTATCGGGCGCAATGTCGCGATGAAGCAGCCCTGCGTGATGCAGTTCGTCCAGCGCAGACATGATCGGGCAGAGGATCTGCTGCGCCTCAATGAAAGAGATCGCCCCCCCGCGCGCGAGCAGATAGTCCCTGAGCGACTTTCCGTTGATGTATTCCATGACAATATAGGCCGTATTATTTTCCTTAAAAAAATGGAAAACATTCACTATATTCGGATGCGCGGAGAAGTTGCCGAGCGTCAAGGCTTCCTTAAAGAAAAGATTAACACCTTTCGTGAGCATGGCGGAGGTGTTCGCATCCGCCGGCATGACATACAGCCCCCGTTCGCGGGTGACGCGGCCGCGCGGGTAATACTCTTTGACGGCAACCGTGCGCCGTGCGTTCAGGTCGAGCGCCAGGTATGTGATGCCGAAGCCGCCCTGTCCAAGTGCTCTTCCGATGAGGTAGGAACGATTCAGCACCGTCCCGGGGCGCAGATGACTCGGGTTGCTCTGAATACGGGATGCGTCCGCGCCGCAATGCGGGCATGGATTCAGACCGCCCGTATTGCGGAAACAGGATAAGCAGAGCCCGTTATAGTTCATCATTCATATACCCCTGATTGAATTTTACATCATAATTGAGCGCTTCGCAGGCAGCGATGTTTTTTCTCAATGTTTAAAAAAATACAGCGGCGTTTCATCACAACCACTGTATTCGTTTTTCAAGTCGCGGGACGCTTCATTCATCTCAGACGACACACACGCTGCGCCTCTCTCCGCAATCCGGGCAGTAAGGGAAGCGTATATCAGAGTTCCGTAACCATCTCGTCAAGGGCGCGTGAAAGCGTGTGACGGTCGGCGGGTCCCATCTCCGCGTACCCAACCGGGAGCAGATCCACGACCTCAATGTTTTCGGGCAGATTAAAGGCGTCATGAACCGCAACGCGGTCAAAATTCTGTACCCAGCACGAGCCGACGCCGAGATCCCATGCCTCAAAAATCATATGCGTCGTAACAATGGCAGTATCCGTGTCACCGGAGCGGACATAATCACGGAAACGGTTCTTATAATCCAGGTTCTTGTCATAGGCAATCATGAAGACAGTCGACGCGCCATAGATGCACGGGGTAAGGCTGTTGATTTTCGCAATTGCCTCGGGACTGCGCAGGACATAGATGTGCTGAGGCTGGTTGTTCTTCGCGGTCGGGGCGACACGTGCAGCTTCAAGGATAAGATCCAGTTTTTCCTTTTCAACCGGCTTATCTGAGAATTTCCGCACTGAATAACGGACTTTAGCGAGTTCTAAAAACGTCATAGATTCCTCCTTTGGAACATACATTTGCCTTTCTTGATTTTACACTCAAATTCAATGAAACTGCATCCCGCCTGATGACGGCAAAATCTCCGTCGGGGGACTGTACTTTTTTGAAGAGAATCATCATTTTCAGTAAGTCTGAAATTACCAAATATAATTTACCATATGAGATTTTATACTGTATTGCTGATTATCGGAGACTGCCTGCTCGTGACCCTGATGGGGTTTTACGCGGGTGTCGGTATCTGGGAGTCCGGCACATTGGTTCATATTCTCGGGATGACGGTTCCGTCCGTGATCCTTTGGCTGCTGTTGGCATATCTGTTCAAGCTTTACCGCTTCAACCTTCAGGATTCGTTGCCGTCTTTTTCGGAAGGAACGGTTTGGTTGAAACGCCTGCCGAAGATTCTCGGCGCCCTGAACGATTATCAACAGCCGGTCAAGCTGTTGCTTGTCTGGCCGGCGGGTTCTGTTTTCGCAGTATTGTGGCAGTCGTTTTACTGGCGGTTCATTCTTCATACCGCGCGGGCATGGGGCGTTGTCGGTTTCGTCACCTGGTACTGCCCCTGCAGCCTGCTTTTCTTTGTCACCTGGCGCGTGGGCTGGACCTTTCTAATGACCTGGATTATTCTGGCGAAGAACAGTCAAGGTCTCCGCATCCTCGGGATTCTTTTCCAAGCCGCACTGCTGATCTCCATGGCTTTCTCCCTCACGCTGAGCCTGCGGTACGCCGCACGCAAATACACCGTGGATACCCTGCCGGATGACGCTCCGCGCACAGCATTGGTTTTCGGTGCGGGCGTCTACCTCAACGGGCGACCCTCCGCCGTCATGACGGATCGGGTGCTGACTGCGGTTGACCTTTATAACGCGGGGAAAATCGACGCAATGATCCTCAGCGGAGACAACTCCGACAGCTCCCGCAATGAAGTGGACGCAATGGAGCAGTTAGCTGTCGAGAACGGCGTTCCCGAATCCGCCATCATCCGCGATACGGCGGGATACAATACCAACGCCAGCTGTTACAATGCGCGCTATGTATTCAAGAAAGACGCGCTGTTGTTGGTAACTAACGGCTTCCACACTTCACGCACACTGCTCACCGCCGATCATTACGGCATTACCGCCGTCGCGGTCAACGCGGACCGCCGTATGTACAATCTCTTTTCCTGGGGAACTTGGATTCTGCGCGATTTTCTCGGCCTTCCGGTTTACTGGCTGAGATACCATATAGGGCAATAGCGAAAAAACATTCGGAAGACAAGCGGACATGACTTATTCAACAAAAGCATTAAATCGGTTCTTATTCTCTCTTCCGGTTTTCTGTCTCTGTTCACTGCGTTCTGCCCGATTACGAAACCATACCCCGAAGGATATCCAAGCTCTCGAATGAATTAATTGTCGATGAAAAGAATAATTTCTGCTGTTTCCGGACTTTTACTTCTTATTTTGACATACCTCACCATCCGATATCACGGACTGCTATCCATGCATGGGGGTGAAACGATGACGGTCAGCGCGAGCGGATCGAAATTCATTCTCGCCCTTGTCTCGATATTGATTATCTCCGTGCCGCTGTACCTGCTGTGTCTGAAACACGAAGACAGCATCAGCCCGACTGCCGTCTTTCGCGTATGCGCGGTGCTCGAATTCATCGCCGGTCTCTATCTCATCTTCAATGTCAATCACGTTCTGTATTACGACGAGAAACATATTTACAACGCCGTACAGGCCATGCAGAACGGGGATTACAGTGAACTCATGCCCGGCGGATACTTTTACAGCGCACCGCATCAGCTCGGCCTTCTGGCATATGAATCCCTGCTGAACACTTTCAGCCATGACATCGGATTCTTATTCCTTATCAACCTCTTTGAACTGATCGGGATTCAATACCTCCAATGGCAGCTCTGCGCGATGATGTTCCCGAACCGAAAAAGCGTTGAAGTCCTTTGTATTCTCACATCAACCGCGTTTCTGCCACTGCTGTTTTACACGCTCTGGCTCTATGGAGAGATTCCCGGTCTGTTTTTTCTGTTGCTATGTGTATGGCTCAGCTTCCGCGCCATGCGTGAGCAAAAGCCGCTCTTATGGCTGCCGTCACTGCTCTGCGGAGCAATCTCTTACCTGCTGCGGAACAATAATCTCATTCCGCTGATCGCACTGTCAACGGTCATTCTCCTTGAAGCACTGCGGGAAAAGAAACTCCTCCGCCTGTGCGTTATTCCGGCGTTATTTGCACTCTGTTTCGGCATGGGAGAAGAACTTAAGGCACATTACACCGATTTGAGCAATTCCGAAATCAGCGGCGGCATCCCGATAACGCTTTATGCGGCAATGGGGCTTCAAGACAGAACCGCGGACGGAATCAACCCCGGATGGTACAGCCAATACAACTGGGCGGTGTTCAAGGAAAGCGGATATGACGCAGCGATCAGCTCTGACACAGCTCTGGAAGCGATACGGGAACGGCTGGCTGAATTCCGTGCAAATCCGGGACAGGCGTTTGATTTCTTCCGGCGCAAACTGATCACGACCTGGTGCGAACCGACTTATCAATCCCTGTGGTACTCACCGCTCCACATTTTCTCCGGGGAGCTGGAATCTCCGCTTCTGCAAAGCCTGCGCGGTGAAGGCAAAGGTTTCGCGTACCACGCTGTTATGCTGTTCTGCCATGGTCTGAATATAATGATCTTCGCTTTCGCCTTCTGCGGACTTTTCTGCCGGGACAGGGATAACCTGAGCCTGTTCCCACTCCTGCTGTTCTGCGGACTGTTCTGCTTTCATCTGGTATGGGAAACGAAAAGCCGTTACGTCCTCGCCGCGCCGTATCTTCTGATCCCGCTTGCCTGCGCCGGGTTTGACAGCCTGTGCCGCGGGTTGCGAAAACAAAAAAGGACAGCCTGAGCTGCCTTTTTTTTGTTTCCCGCGTTGATCAGCGGATGAAATTCGTAGAGACGCGGGGTTCCTTCTCGGGAAGCCCGTACTTTTCCTTCGCGTCGGCAATCGCACGCATCAGGAAAGTCATGTTTCGCGCGAGTGTGCGCATCATCTGCATCCCCTCAAGATCCTGATTTGCTTCGCCCGGCATGAGACCGTGAACGCCGTTCCAATACTGCCCGGAGGCAATCGGCATTCCGCTGATCGTGAAGAACTTATTGAGTTCATCAAAGGCAGCGGTCAAGCCGCCGCGGCGCGCCGCGCAGACAGCCGCGCCGACTTTCATGCGCAGGTCAAAATTGCTTCCGTAAAACAGACGCTGCGCCGCCGAAAGCAGCGCGCCGTTCGCGGACGCGTAATAGACCGGAGCACCGAGAACCAACCCGTCGGACGCTTCAAACTTCGGATAAAGCTCCGTGAGCTCATCATCAAGAACGCAATGACCCGCTTTCGCGCAGGCGTTGCAGGCAATACAGCCGCGGATCGGGCGGGACCCGATCTGAACAATCTCGGATTCAACGCCTTCTGCGGTAAACACTTTTTGCATCTCAAGCAGCGCCGTCATTGTATTGCCGTGTTTTCTCGGACTGCCGTTCAGCATCAATACTTTCATTTTCAACTCCTTTCCGGGACTCGGTCATAAAGATAAAATCGTTCTTGCCGCTTTATACACTTCCAAAATACAATCCGTCTCAAGTTTCCCGTAAGGTTCCGAGACAGACATAAAGACATGATAATCCGGCATATCCAACGGGTAGCCGTGAGCCGCCTTTTCATGATTGACGATATCGAAACAGTACCCCTCTTTCGCACAGATACCGAAAGCGGCGATTCCGGCGTAACCGGATTCTGTCATCTCGTCATCGGACAGCAAACGCCGTACCGCGTCCTCCGAGCGTATTCGTTCCCGAACAGCGTCCACCTGCTGCGTGGACAAGCTCCGGTTGAAGAAAAACGAACTGCCGCCCGCGTTTTGGAAGACTGCTTTTTCATCGGAACATGTGCCGTCATCGTGATAAGTCAGGAATTCCATTTCACCAAGAACGCGATTCGGATCAAACGCGGTATGAACATTCAATTGAGCGTGGTCGGAAAAGCCGATCACGACTGTGTCATCATCAATCACATCCAGGAGCAGACCGAAATAAGCATCCATATCCCGCAGGGCGTTCAGCACCTCATCCGAACCGCGTCCGAATTCATGGCAGAGTGTGTCATAAGCCGTGAAATGCATCAGCGTCAAGTCAGGATGAAAGAAACGGATGATATCCCGCATAGAGTGCGCCGCGAAGCAATCCCGCTCCGGCTGCTCAATGCCTTTCAGAATATGCCCATGACGGATGACCGCCAGAATCTGCGTCAGCTTCGAGCAGGCGCGCAGGTTCGCCGCGATTTGGCTTTCTCCCGGACGCGCCATGATCTCGCCGATATTCCAGCGAATTTCTTTGGCATACCCGGTCACCGGCCACATGACCGCGGCGGTACGCAATCCCGCCTTCGCCGCTGTCTGCCAGATCGGTTCCGCACGCAGAAGACGGCTGTCATAATTCCAATCGGGATGAGTGGTTTCGGGCATCAGCTTCGTGTTCGAAATCAACCCATGCCCGGCGGGCGTAACGCCCGTCACGATTGAAGCATGGATCGGATATGTGTTGCTGATAAAGACCGTGCGCAAATCGGTGTAAACACTTCCGTTTGCGAAAGCGCGGCGAAAATTCGGCAATGTGCGCAGGACAGGCAGCTCATGCTCAGAGCCGACAGCATCAAAACTCACCAGCAGCAGTTTTTTCTTGTTTTTCATGCCCATTTTCATCCCCCGGCAGATATCAGTTCGCGTTCTGTGTCCGTATCGGATAATGAAAAAGACCGTGAGGGCTTCACGGTCCTTTCCATGTAAGTCAACTTATTTGGCTGTCTTCGGGTAAATCACGACCTTGCGATTCGGTTCCTCACCGATGCTTTCGGTCATGATTTGGTTGTTGTCGCGAAGGGCCAGATGGACGATGCGGCGTTCGGTAGCCGGCATCGGCTCAAGCGAGCTGCGGCGGCCGGTCTTGACGACCTGATCGGCCATACGGGTAGCCATCTGACGGATCTGGCGTTCGCGGCGTTGGCGATAACCCTGCACATCAAGCACAAGCGGAACCCAATGACCGACTTCGCGACCGACAATCAGACCGGTAATGTACTGAAGAGAATGCAGTACTTCAAAATGACGACCGATCAGGTAGGACAGGTCATCGCCCTGAATGTCGATCATAATGACGCGTGAGTCAATATCGTCCGCAGCTTCGCCGATTTTCGCGGTGACGGTCGCCTTGACGCGCATTTTTTCCATCAGATCGCGAACCACGTTCGCCGCAATCTTCATCGTCTCTTCATTGACAACATCAGAGGAAGTGGCGACGGGAAGTTCATCGTCATTCGGCTCTTCAGCGGGCTTTTGCTTCACAGCTTTCGGTTCTTCGCGATGCTTTTCCTGCTTCGGTTCGGACTTACGGCGTTCTTCTCTGACAGGAGCGGGCGCAGTAGCTTCCTTCCCAACGGGTTGAGCTTCCGTCTCAGCAGCGGCGGCATCCTGCACTTCAGCATCTTTCAGCATGACAGCGCGGAGGCTGTCAGCCTTGACGGTCAAGCGGACACGTGCCTGTCGTGCGCCGATACCGAAAAACCCTTTACTGCCATTATCCAGAATCTCAATGTCAACTTCTTCACGGCTCACGCCAAGCGCGTTCAGACCTTTATTGATCGCTTCTTCGGCATTCGCGGCAATATATTCTAAAGATGTAGAGGTCATATGTTACTGTTTCTTCGGTTTCTTCTTGTTTTTGAATTCTTTATAATCAATCTTCTGTCCGAAGACATCAGAGTTGTCATCAACAGTCTGTCTGGCACGGGGTTTCGTGGCAGTCTTCACCGCATCGGATTCGGTCGCAGAAGAAGCCGCTTCGGGTTTCTTCGCAACAGTGGTATAAGTACGGCGCTTTGCCTGTTTCGGAGCCTCGACCTTTTTCTTTTCCCAAAACTTCAGGTTCTCCCAGTGCAGGGATCCCATCATAGCGTACTGAACAATGGTGAAAATATTGGAAATCAGGAAGTACAGCGCCAGACCGGAGGCCAGCGTCCAAGCCATGAAACCCATCAGCAGCGGCATGTAAATGCTCATCATGCCGTTCATCATCGCGCCGGAGCCGCCGCTGCCGCCGGGCTGGTCAGCCTGCGTCAGTTTCGTCTGCAGGATCGTGGTCAGGAAGACAAGAATACCAAGCATGGAAATGCCGACGTTGCCAATGGAGAAAAGGCGTTCCGGCTGCCCGAGGTTCATCCACAGGAAGTTCGGGTTGATCGGGAAGACTTCGGAAATGTTCAGCCAGCCGGTAAAGACGCGCTTGATCAGGTCAAGCATTCCCAACGGAGTGGAGACGATCGCCGCAATCACCGCCTGATAAAGAGCGAAGATGATCGGGAACTGGATCAGCAACGGAAGGCAGGAAGCCATCGGGTTAACGCCGGCTTTCTGATACATTTTCATCTGTTCCTGGGAAAGACGCTCTTTGTCGTTGGCGTACTTTTCCATCATCTCAAGATACTCGGGATCCTTCTGCATATCAGCGAGGGCTTTCGAGCTCTTGATCTGCGCGGCCATCAGCGGATGCATCAGCAGTTTGATAAGAACCGTGAAGATGATAATTGCAATGCCGAAGTTGCCGACGAGTTTATAGATGAAGAGCAACAGATTCAGGAAGATATTAACGAATGAAGTCCACATTATTTTCCCTCCTCTGTTGATGCAGTGCCCGTACGCTTATAAACCCATTCTTCTTTCAGTTCCGGCGTATACACATTGATTGCGCCGTCAGAGCTGACGGAAACCACAACAAGATCGCCGTTATCCGTCACCACCGGAGTCGTGTAAACAGACGCGCCCAGCGTCCGTTGGGAAACAGAGTTCCCCTCAAGGTCATAGGTGTTGATCACGCCGGTCTCATCAATGACAGCAAAGGTATCCTCGGATACCGCGACCGGAGAGGCGATAAAGCCGTAATTCTCCGCCGCAACGTGCTCTGACTTCCAGAGCAGTTCGCCGCTCGCGAGGTCCGCAATATAGAGATAACCGCTCATGTCCGCAGCAATGATTTTCCCGTCGAGGATCAACGGGGCAGCCCAAATCTCACCGTCAACGGTGATGATCTCACGGATGACGCCCGTGGAAAGATCCATCTCGTCAACCTGCTTGGCAAACGTACTGAAATAGAGTTTCCCATCATGGATAACCGGCTCGGTCATCACCGCGCCGTTGATATCAATGGTCTGCTTGAGTTCGCCGGTAGCGGCATCCAGCATGTTGATTTTCTTATCCAGTGAGACAATATAAAGAATACCGTTATCAAGCACAGGCGTGACCCAGAGCTCATTGCTCAGCTTCGTCTGCCATACAGGCTCAGAGCTGCCGTCAGTCTGATACGCGCTGACCGTGCCGGCACTCGAAAGGACAACCACATTGCCTTCCGCGAGAATCGGGGCGGCAATGATTTTCTCTTTGCTGCTGCCGATTTCAATGGCGGCGATCAGCGTGCCGTCTTCTTTATCCAGAATGTGCAGCTGGTTGGAATAGGTACCCGCATAAACCTGCGTGTCGTCGACCGCCGGAGCGGCAAAGAACTGCAGTTTGGAATTCTCCGCAGGATAAACCCACAGACGCGTTCCGCCACGTACGGCCTCGACAACGGTGCCGTTGGCAGTATAGACCGTATCCCCTTCAACAGAGACGCCGGGCCAGTTGTTGGCATTGTTTACGGAGCTGCCGGAAGCGCAGGCACTGAGAACCAGCGCGAGCATCACAAAAAGCACGGCAGCTTTTAATTTACTGTTTTTCATAAAACTCCTGAGCTGCGAATATCACGGAACCGGATCATATCCGCCGGGGTTAAAAGGATTGCAGCGTAGAATACGCCATATTGCCATCGGTACGCCGCGCAACACGCCGTATTTGTAAATTGCCTGATAGCCGTAATGAGAACATGTAGGATAGAACCGGCAGGTGTTATCCGGGAGCAGACGGGAAACGGTCATTTGATAGAGACGAATCAGCCCAAGGCAAATAAACTTAGGGATATTCGTCAGCTTAAACGGCAAATCCCGCAAACGAGGCTCTTCGACGGATTCGGGCTCTGTTTCCGGTACAGGTTCTTCAGTGTTCGGGTTATCGACAGGATCGACAGACAATAATTACTCTTCGTTTTCGACTGTTTCGCGGTATATGCCCGCCTTTTTCAATTGGGAGGTCAAAACTTCAACAACTTCACGGCTGTCACATTCAAGGATCGGTTTTCTCGCCAGCAGCAGAACCATTTGATCCGAGGAGATATGCTCAAGCACTTCACCCGCCGCAGAACGCAAAAGGCGCTTGGAACGGTTTCTCTCCACCGCACCGCCGACCGCTTTGGAAGCGATCACACCGACACGGGCATAATCGAGATCTTTATCCTTGAGGTGGATCAACACGAAAAGCGGGCGGGCAACAGACTTCCCGTACCGCCTG
>CAVESB010000001.1:0-67496 GCA_963618265.1 bacterium | reverse complement strand
CCGCATGGATACCGATAAAAAAGAATCCTCCGAGCTGGCATCGCTGATGCTAACCGGGGACTTCTTCAAAAAGATCATCGTCCGCATGGATGTGCCGCACAACTTTTATGACAACAACGGCATCTTCCATTGCAACCTGATCGACCTGCTGCTCAAGCGTGTAGAATTGTTCTGACAAAACAACTCACAAGTCCGGTCAACAGAATGGAATATTTGGGCACACGCTCAACTTCAAGAAAAAACAAATCGGCATAGCCGGATCACTCCGAACTATGCCGATATTTTTTTCAAGAACTGAAATTCCTCAGAGCGACACCCATTCCGCGCCCCTCTGTCGGTTTAATCCTCAGGCGATTTCAGGGATAATCACGCCGTAGTTGCCGTCATTGCGTTTGTAGAGAATGTTAATGGCGGAGGTTTCGGCGTTGTAGAAGACGAAGAAGTCCTCATGTGAAGAGAGCTGCATCTGGTCAATGGCTTCCAATTCGCTCATCGGCAGCACTTCAAATTTCTTGCGGCGGACGACATGCGGTTCGTTTTCGTTTTCAACGGTAATCGGTTCAGCCATGGTCTCACCGACGGAAGCACCGTCGCCGCGGTTGCGGCTGCGCTTGCCCTTGAAGCGTTCGATCTGTCGCATCATCTTGTCGGAAGCGGCGTCCACAGCGGAGGCGAGGTCGTCGGTCTTCTCTTCTGTGCGGAGGATGTAGCCCTTGCCGCGGATGGTGATCTGAGCACTGTAGCGATCCTGGGCATTGCGGACATTCTTCATGTTCGCAAGATCAACGCGGACCTCATCGACATCGGAAAGGAATCGTCCGACTTTGCCGACCTTAGAGGTCACATAGCTGTTGATACGGTCGGAAACTTCGATGTTCTTCCCGTAGATTGCGATTTTATCTTCCATAATAATCCTCCATTCAATCGGGTCAAAGCGTCATGTTGACCGCTTTGTTGATTCCGTAACGCAGTGCTGCGGTCGCGGCACTGAGGCAGGTTACGGAACGCGCACCGGCTCCCAGAAGCACTCCGGAACATTCCGAAAAGGTGGATCCGGTGGTCATCACGTCGTCAATCAGGAGCACGTCCAGCCCACGGACGAGACACGGCTCCGCGGCGAAAGCACCGCAGAGGTTCTCCCGTCTTTCCTCCGCGTTCAGCCCGACCTGCGTCCGCGTATCGCGCATCTTTTGCAGGGCGCGCGGAACGCACGGGATTCCGATACGTCGTGAGAGATCTTTGGCAATCAACTCCGACTGGTTGAATCCGCGCTGACGGGCACGGGCTTCCGAAAGCGGGACGGGGAGAATGAGATCGGCGGTATGACCGAGACTCGGCCAATAGTCCGCCAGCATCTTCCCGAGTACAGAAGCGATTTCAAGGTTCCCATTGTATTTGAGGTCGCGGATCAACTCCCCGACAGCCCCTTCATACACATAAGGCGCACGAGCCGCCCCGAAAAGGAAATCATTTCCCGCGCAAAGCGGGCACCAACGCCGTTTTCCCAGCGGTTTTCCGCACTTCGGGCAGCAGTTCCGCCCGGTCGGCTTCAGCTTGGAACGGCATTGCTCACAGAGAAACACACCCTCCGCCCCGCAGCCCGCGCATTTCGGCGGGTAGAGGAAATCAATGACAAACCAGAAAGCGTCTCGTAAGTTCACACCGAAGCCATCAGGTCGGAGATGAATTTCGCGATCGCAGGTCCCAGCAACGCCGCCGCCACATAAAGGATAATGCCGACGAGAATCAGGATCAGCGCGTATTCAATCAATCCGCCTCCGTCTTCTTTTGAAGATAGGTCTTTCATCGTCCTTTTACGCTCCTTATGTTTTAATTGTAATGAAAATAGCCGGATTGTCAAATTTCAAAAGGGGGGTTTAAGTTAAGAGTTTTGTAAGAAAAAACAGTGCCGAAAGTCTGAACGGCAGCGACCGGAGCCGTCCGATATACGAAGACCTGCTCCTTTTCCCAAGTACGAACGAACAGCGATCCGGATCTCGCTCCCTTATTCCGTCGAAAACTCCTTCATAAGCGCCTTCCACTCGCTGATGGTCAGGGTCTCAGCACGGCGGGACGGATCGATGCCGGCGGCACGCAGTTTGGCTTCGGCTTCGACGCCGCTGATGTGCAGATTGGAGGAGAGGGCGTTGCGCAGGGTCTTGCGTTTCTGCCCAAAGCCGGCTTTGGCAAGGGCAAAAAAGTCCTCGATTTCCTCGGCGGGGATCAGCGGTTCGTCATAGAGCTCTATGCGCACGACGGCGGAATCCACATTCGGTTCGGGATAGAAAGCGGAGGCAGGGATGATCATGGCAATGTCGGCGCTGCCGTAAACACGGACGCTCAACGCCAACAGGGACAGCTTTCCGGGAGCGGCGGCAATGCGTTCCGCCACTTCTTTCTGAACCGTCAGCGCCAGACGTTTCGGACGGGCTTTTCCCTCCAGCAGGTGACGGATCACGGCGGAGGTGATGTAATAGGGAATGTTGGCGGCAACGTAATATTCACCGTCCGTGAAGTATTCATCGGGTTGGAATTCCAGAATATCGCCTTCGACAATCTCGACATTTCCGCAGGAGGACAATTCTTTCCGCAGTACCGGCACCAGATCTCTGTCCAGCTCCACAGCCACAACCCGTGCGGCGCGTTCGGAGAGGTGGCGGGTCAGTGCGCCGAGTCCGGGACCGACTTCCAGCACGGAAGCTCCGGCAGGAATCCCCGCAGCGTCGGCGATGCCGGAGAGAACCTCGTCATCGGACAGGAAGTTCTGCCCAAGCCCCTTATGCGGCTTGAGCCGGTATTTATCCAGCAAGCGTTTCGGTGAAATTGTCTCAATCATTGCAGTACCCATATCATATCCGCCGGAAGCGGCGTTAAAAAGTAAATGGTCGTCTCTTTGCTCCAGCTCACGAAGTCATCATCGCTGTACGCGAGGTCAATCCAGCGTTTTCCGCTGATGCCGCCGCCCACATCGCCGATGACCGCGGTGCCATAGTCGGGAATGTAAACAGCGTCGCCGCCGAATTTGCTGTACCAATCCGAGGTGACGGCAATGACGCCTTTCTCAACCTTCTTCCCCGAAGCCGTCCCGTTGATGCAGGAGGACGTACCGCTGCGGCAGGGAGAATAGGAAGTGGCGTAGACGTTGAGCGCACGGTAATACTCAATCGTTCCGTCAGGGGTGTCCAGTGTTCGGATCGTGATCTTCGTCCCGTATTCCCGCTGATCGTTCACTGCTTTCACCAGCTCGTTTTCCTCGGAAGTCTCATTGAGAACCTCAACGCCGTTCTCGGTGCGAACCCGCGTGAACGTCCCGCGCAGTCCGTCCCGCCCCTCACTGAGCAGATTCGTGCTGTCCAGGTCAAGGCTGTCATTGGCAATCCAGTCCGTGCCGCGATAGACCTTCTCCGCGGACATGCTGAAACGGTCGCTGACGGGAACAATCAGCACCCTTCCGTCTTCCGGCAATGCTTCCGAGGCGGCGGGAATGCTGACATCGGATCCCATCAGCGGGATGCCGGCGCGAGCCAGTGCCTCCCCGACGTTTGCACCGTAGGTCACGACTTGCGTCAGCGAACCGTTCCGCGCAACAGTCAGCTCCCGCAGCGGCAGAACCTCAATCGTCATGCCGCTGACGAAAGGCGTGTCCCCATCGGGAACAACAGCATGGCTTTTGTTAAGATTTACGCCTGCCGAGAGCAGCGCATCATAGACCGTCGCGCCCGAACCGTAAGCGGTGCGTCCGTTCGGCGCATCCTCTGAGCGCAGGGTGAAGACATCCGCAGATCGGACTTCCAGCTCAAGGGCAGTCACGCCCGCGAGATTGAAATCCGGGCGCAGTTCGGTGCCCTGCCAGAGCAGACGATCGCCCGGATACAGGCGGATCCCCGCGTCAAGCAGGATGTTCCCGCCAAAGTGCTGATAGGAGGTGTAGTTCAGCGGCTCGAAAAAAGCCTCACTGCGCAGGGTGACATTGACGGCATGATCCAGCGTGATCAACCCGTTCGCCCGCTCACTCAAACCGGGACGCACCCGATCCGAAGCGGTCAGCGCGACACCCGCATCCCGCAATACATCCGATACCCGAACGGCGCGCGTCGTGACGGTATGCACCGTCCCGTCCACGACGACATTGACAACGCGGGCACTGCCGAGGTAAAGCAGCAGCGCGCCGATCAGAATCAGCGCAATGCCAAAGATTACGCGGGAGGAACGTTTTTTCATGCTTTGATTTTAACGCAGAATTCAGGGGCAGAGGAAAGAGAACAGAGAGCAGTGAGCGCACAAAAATAAACCGGGCTTTTCAGCCCGGTTTTGGCTTGCTTAATGTCTGCGTTCGCGGTCCCCATTGCGGCCGCCGTTGCGGCTGCCGTTGCGATCACCGTTGCGGCCGCCGTTGCGGTAAGAGCCGTGATCGCCGCCCCGGTCGCCGTTGCTGCGGTGTCCGCCGTTGGACGGTTTCCTGCTGTCTGCCGCCTGAGCTTCCTCAAGGGTCCAGCCTTCAAGAACCGCCTGACGGGAGAGACGAACCTTGCCGTTCTCGATCCCGGTGACCATGACGGTCAGCTCGTCACCGAGGCTGACAACGTCCTCAACCTTCTCGACACGCTCGGAGTCAAGCTGGGAGATGTGAACCATGCCGTCAACGCCCGGCAGGATCTCAACGAAGGCACCGAAATCCGTGGTGCGCACGACTTTGCCGGTGTAGATGTTGCCGAGGATCGGGGTCTCAATGAGTCCGAGGATCATATCACGGGCGGCATCGCTGTCGGCGGCGTTGGTGGCAGAGATGTAAACCAGACCGCTCTCGTCAATGTCAATCATCGTATGCGTCGTTTCCTGCATGGAGCGGATGTTCTTGCCGCCGGGGCCGATGATGGCGCCGATCTTGTCAGTCGGGATCTGGACAGTGGTAATGCGCGGGACATGCGGCTTCAGTTCCGGACGCGGAGCCGGGATGACCTCAAGGATCTTATTGAGGATGAAAGCGCGGGCTTCATGTGCCTGAGCAAGAGCCTCGGTCATGATCTCGGGGGTAATGCCGCGGATCTTGATGTCCATCTGCAGGGCGGTAATGCCCTTGGAGGTACCGGCGACTTTGAAGTCCATATCGCCGAGATGATCCTCAGCGCCCTGAATATCGGTCAAAATGACGTACCGCTCACCTTCCTTGATCAGCCCCATCGCAATACCTGTGACGGGAGCCTTGATCGGCACACCGGCATCCATCAGGGCGAGGGTGGAACCGCAGACGGAACCCATTGAGGAGGAACCGTTGGAGCTCATGACTTCGGAAACAAGGCGGATGGTGTACGGGAACTCTTCCTCGGACGGAATGACCGGGATCAGCGCCCGTTCAGCCAGCGCACCGTGACCGACTTCGCGGCGGCTCTGACCGCCCACACGTTTGCACTCACCGGTGCAGAAGGGCGGGAAGTTGTAATGATGAATGTAGCGTTTGGAGCTGACCGGGGTCAGGGTGTCGATTTCCTGCGCGTCCTTGGGTGTGCCAAGGGTCGCGAAGGTCAGAACCTGTGTCTCACCGCGGGTGAAGAGCCCTGTGCCGTGCGGACGCGGCATCACATCGACTTTGCACCAGATCGGGCGGATCTCGGTCAGGGCGCGGCCGTCGGGACGCAGGTGGCGATCCAGAATCCGGGAGCGGACGACACGGCGGTAAGCTTCTTCAAAGCCCTCTTTATAATCATCAATTTTGCTCTCATCGTCACCGGCGAGCGCGGCGACGGCTTCTTCCTTCAGAGCCTTCAGCGCGTCGGCAAGTTCCGCCTTGGTATGCGGGGCATCCATCAGGGCTTCCATGCGCTCGGTGTAGCGGGCGCACATTTCATCAATGGCATCTTGATTCACGAGGAAGCGGGGAACGTCGCGCTTCGCTTTGCCGATGGCGGCGGCCATTTCCTTCTGAATCTGAACCAGCGGCTGAATGGCTTCGTGCCCGAAAACGAGTGCCTTGACCATATCCTCTTCGCTGATCTCTTTGGAGCCGGCCTCAACCATCAGAATGGCGTCGGCAGTACCCGCAATGCGCAGATCCAGGTCGGAATCTTCAATTTCCTGATAAGTCGGGTTGGCAATGAACTTCCCGTTGACACGGCCGACGCGGACAGCACCCACAGGCCCGTCCCACGGAATATCGGAAATCATCAGGGAGGCGGATGCCGCGTTGATGGCGATGATATCAAGCGGGTTGATGTAATCGGCGGAAAGGCTGTAGAGAATGACCTGAACCTCGTTGCGCATGTCCTGATCGAACAACGGGCGCAGCGGACGGTCAATCAGGCGGGAGGTCAGAATGACATCACCCGCGGGACGTCCTTCACGGCGGAAGAAAGAACCCGGGATGCGCCCGCCGGCGTACATGCGTTCTTCATACTCAACGGTGAGGGGGAAGAAATCCTGACCCTCTTTCGGTTCCGGGCTCATGGTAGCCGCGGAGAAAACGACAGAATCACCGATTCGCACGGTGACGGCACCGCCCGCCTGACCGGCGAGCATACCGCTTTCAAAGGTGACGGTCTTGCCGTCAACTTCGGTAACAAACTGTTTTGCGTTAGGTTCCATTTTTATCCTGTTTCAATTTTTCTCACAGGGTCAGGGACTGAAAAAAGACTGACGCGGGAAAAACAGACACAAAAATCATCTTTTCAGCTTCCTTCAAAGATGAACTTCCGCTTCGATCTTTATTCAATGCCCGACCGGGTGTGAGCTTGCGACGGGAGCCGCGCTCCCTCTAAAAAAGAGAGCAGAATCGGTTTCTGCTCTCTTTTCACTTACGGAAGAATTACTTCATGCGAAGGCCGAGCTTCTCGTTGAGTTCAACATAAGAAGCGTAATCGGTGCGGCGCAGATAGGACATCAGACGGCGGCGGCGGCCGACCATCTTGAACAAACCGCGTCGGGAAGCCTCATCCTTCTTGTTGGCACGCAGATGCTCGGTGAGATCCTTGATGCGCTTGGTCAGCATAGCGATCTGGACTTCAGCAGAACCGGTATCGCCTTCGTGTTTGCCGTATTCATTGGCGAAGTTGATTTTTTCTTCTTTCGTTAACATGACATTGCTCCTGAAAAGATATTTGGCAGTCTCCGCATGCCGAGCCTCACCCGGGCACGGGACCAGTCGCTGTTTAGTATACCATTGAAAAAAGAAATCTTTACGAAATTATGATAAAAAACCGTCCTGCACGGGCAGGACGGCTGATTACAGACCGCTGTCAAAAGGGACGTTGGGTTGGCTTCAGCTCTTTTGTATCCTCAGCTGTATCAACTTCCGCGGAGGTGACGGTATTTTGACTGTCTGACGGAGCGGAAGCATTCTTGCTGCAAGCGGATAAGACGGCAACTGCCATGAGACAGATGCAGAGGACGAATAAGAATTGTTTTTTCATCGCAGGCTCCTTAATAAGCGAACTTGTTTGTTATTGATAATACCTTTATACGTTTTTCAACGCTGAAGGTTTCACACTTTCCCGCATGTTTTTATTTCGAGACGTTGAAGCGGATGTTGAGAATGTCGCCGTCCTTGACAAGATAATCCTTGCCTTCCAGACGGAACTTGCCCTTCGCTTTGCACTCCGCCATGGAGCCAAGCTCCATCAGGTCGTCGTAGGCGACGACTTCGGCGCGGATGAAGCCCTTCTGCAGGTCGGTGTGAATCACGCCCGCCGCTTCGGGAGCCGTGGCACGGCGGGAGGTGGTCCAGGCGCGGCACTCATCGGCACCGGCGGTGAAGAAGGACTGCTGATCCAGCAGATCGTAGGAAACTTTGATGATATGGTTCAGGGCCAGCTCGGTGATGCCGTATTCTTCCATGAACATTTCCGCGTCGTCGGCAGGCAGCTGGGCGATTTCCATCTCGATTTTGCCGCGAATGGCGGTCGTGACAGTCTCCGCGCCGAGAGATTCCGTCTGCGGACAGTCCTGCGTCTCATCCAGGTTCAGCAGAACCAGAACCGGTTTCAGGGAGAGCAAGCCGAAGCCGGAGATGGAGCGTTTTTCTTCATCATTCAGGCCGAGGGAGCGCAGCGGCTTCTCCCCGCCCAGACATTCATGGAAGCGTTCAAACAGGGCGATATCACGCTCGATCACGGCTTTGTCACGCCCGCCGCCCTTTTTCTTCTCCTCGTTCAGGCGTTCCAAACGGCGTTCCACAGCGATCATGTCATTGAGGATCAAGTCGCCTTCCATGGACTGAATATCGCGGGCGGGATCGACGGAGCCGTTCGGATGCATGACGTTGTCATTGGCAAAGCAGCGCACCACATGAATAAAGCCGTCCATCTGCGCCAGACGGTTCAGCAGCTCACCGGAGATGCCGGACTTGGATGCGCTGCCGTCCAGACCGGAAATGTCGTCATACGTGACCTTGGCGAAGATGCGTTTCTTCGGGTTGAACATCTCGGCGAGCTTGTCAACACGTTCATCGGGGACATCGACAACGGCTTCATGAACCTCAATCTTTCCCGTGACGGTGCCCGTCGGCTGGGTACCGCGGGTGAGGGCATTGAAAATCGTGGTTTTGCCGCTCTGCGGCAGTCCGATAATTCCTAATCGCATAATAATCCTCCGAAAAACGAGTGAAAGGGCGATTTTTCAACCCAACCCTTGACCTCGCTCAGGTTTAAGTATAAAATAAGAAAAGATTTTGCCGAAGTGGCGGAACTGGCAGACGCGCACGACTCAAAATCGTGTACCTTTTGGTATGTGGGTTCGATTCCCACCTTCGGCACAAAGATTATAACATAACCTGACAAAAGAACCCCGAAATCGGGGTTCTTTTGTCAGGTTAATCGGCAGCGGACGGAGCGCGGAGCGCTTCGAAAACGCCGCATCAGAGATCCTCGTCGTCCTCGTCTTCATCACTGTACCGCATCGTCATCGAATTGTCAATGCGCTTGTATTCCACATTTTCATCGTCCTCCTCCTCATCGTCGCCGGAGAACTTCATAATCGGCGTATCGGTGTTCTGCGCAAACTCGCGGATCTTCTGCTCGATCTCAGCGCGCAGCTCAAGGTTCGAGTTGAGGAAATCAACCGACTTATCGCGACCCTGCCCGAGTTTCAGATCCTGATAGGAGTAGAAAGCGCCGCGTTTCTTGACAATTTCCAGCTGAACGGCAAGGTCAAGGATTTCAGCCGTCTTGTTGATGCCGACATCATGCATCAGGTCGAACTCAGCCGTGGCGAACGGCGGAGCGACTTTGTTCTTCACCACACGCACACGGGTATGCGCACCGACAATCTCGCCGCTTTTTTTAATGGACTGCACGCGGCGCACATCCATACGAACGGAAGCGTAGAACTTCATCGCCAGGCCGCCGGTGGTGGTTTCCGGGCTGCCGAATATCAAACCGATCTTCTGACGCAACTGGTTCGTGAAGATGACCGCGGTCTTGGTCTGGTTGATAATGCCGGAGAGCTTGCGCATGGCCTGAGAGATCAGGCGCGCCTGCATCCCCATGGAGGCATCGCCCATGCTGCCCTCAATTTCGGCGCGCGGAACCAGCGCCGCCACGGAGTCAACGATAATGACATCGACCGCGCCGGAACGCACCAGCGTCTCGCAGATTTCCAGTGCCTGCTCACCGGTGTCCGGCTGGGAGACGAGGAGATCATTCGTGTTGACGCCGAGCTTCTGCGCGTAAACCGGGTCAAGGGCGTGTTCCATGTCAATGAAAGCCGCCGTGCCGCCCAGTTTCTGCGCTTCCGACACCAGATGCAGGCAGATCGTCGTCTTGCCGGAGGACTCCGGTCCGTAAATCTCGGTAATGCGTCCGCGGGGAACGCCGCCGACACCCAGCGCCAGATCCAGCCCCAGTGAGCCGGTCGGGATGACCTCAACCTGCATCTGCGTGGCCTCTCCGAGACGCATGATCGCGCCCTCACCGTAGCGTTTGGAAATGTCGCCCAATGCTTTCTTCAGCATTGTTTTGCGGGCTTCGGGATCAATTTCAGTAACCGGGCTGAGCGGTTCGGTGTTCTTTGTTTTCTTGATTGCCATGTCTTTACTCCGTGTTAAAACGCTTCATGTTTGCTTCACTGATATAAGTATATTCGATATTTCACGGAAAATCAACAAAATGGAACTATTGTTCTTGCTGTAAATATTCTGCGATGATATCATGATCGTAGACCACAATAAAATAGCCCTCGGTCAAATCATAAAACGGCGTATACTGCGTCGCACGCAGGATCTCGACAGCCTCATCCGCCAGCCAAGGTGTTTGCTGCAGCAATTGCCGTTCCAGGCAAATGAGGAAGGTTTTCTCCTTAGTCGACGTGTCTTTATACCACGATTCTTTGGTTGAAAACGCGGGTATTTCAAATCCGTCTTCTGTAATCGTAATGCTGAGGACTTTGATCCGGCTCTCACTCAAGACTGTCACACTGTTGACATACCAAGGGTTTGTAGTGTATCCGTGCGTCAGCCCATGCCTCTCCAAGACATTGTAGATGCTGTCATTCCCGTACCATCCGGAAAGATCGGCGGGTTTGCGTGTCACGGAAACAGCCGTCATTCCCGCGAACAGTGCCATCAGGCAGACGGAAGCCGCGCCCACAGTCTGCAAGTAAGCTTTCTTTTTCAGCATCCACACCATCGTCAGCCAATCCACGAGCAGGCAGCTGAACCAGAGCGGAACCAAACGGTGGGCACCGTAATCCGAAATCGTTCCGAAGACAAACATAAAGAGCACGAGTGCGCAGAGAATCCAATGATACAGAATGACAATACGTGCCAGCCGCGACTTTGTATCTTGCAGCGTAACGAAAGAGAAGAACGGAAGAACCGACAAAACAAGCGCGCTCCCCAGCCTCAAAACCAACTTGATCCCGACGGAACTCAACGCGGGGACACCCTCCTTCGGAAGGTCAAGGGAAATCTCGAGCCAACATTCCGGCAACAGGCGAAGATTCTCAATCCATTGGGATGCCGGCGAGATCTGTGTATATTGGTCTGAATATGGCAACTCAATCCCGAAGCAGATCAACGTATTAAGCCCCACCCCACAGACAATTGCTGCACAAATCAGCAAAAGCGGTCCTTTCATGAATCCTTCAGACGGGCGATCTTGATTCATTGACTCCAAAAACAGTGCGGCGGCGAAGGGCAGCGCGGTATAGAGCAGAACGTATTTGCCATTAATGCTGCAGAGCAGCGCACTGAGGAAGAAAAGGATCCCGCCGAGGGTACGTTTCCCGCGCAAATACAGACCCAGAGATCCAATGCACATCAAAATAAAGAAAATCGCAACGCTGTAATATACCGAATGTGCCCAAATTATATCCCGCGTAATTTCCGTCGCTGTCATAAGAAGCAGAATCAGCCCGCTGCCGATCATCGAGAGCTCCCAAGAGTTCAGGCATGCCCGAAGCGCGAGCACCAGCAGCGCGGCGAACAGCACAGCGATAACAGTATACCCTGCCCGCAGGGCAAGAACCCCTACACCGAACGCCTTCACAAAGGGCACGAAAAAGAGATTCCCTCCCACCGGGATCAGCTGACCGAACCAGGGAAAGTCCGGATCAATCAGCTTTCCCGTATCCAGGATTTCCCGCGCCCACAGCACGGTTTCCGCGTTGTCCGCATCGAACTCCGCAATGTAGAGATCGCTCCAAATAAAGTGGATCACCGTGAACAGTGCCGTCGCCATCAGGATCACGCCGATGATTGTCAAAAATCGTTTTTTCATTCTTCAACCTTTCGATAAACCGTGGTCAGTTCAATGCCGTATGCACTTTCGGTATGCACGGCTTCATACCCGTCAAGCGCGATCGCGGATTCGCCGGGATGTTTGGTATAGGACAGCAGCAGGTATTCGCCCTCATTCGGTCGGTACGCAACCCGGCTTCCCGCATCCTCCGGCAGCATCTGCATATTGGACTCTAAAATCCAGGCGGCGGCTTTGTCCTCCAGGTCGAGCGTGATCTCCTCCGAGGGATCGTTTGCCGTCAGCCACAACAACGCATCATAAAAAGACAGATACCAATAATCCCGTTCGTAATCCGCGCCGATGCGCAGACCGATGGGGTTCAGGGCTTCGTACTGCTTCGGATGATTGAGCGCGGTCAATACGCCGTTATACACGATACAGAGCGTCACGGCGGCGTACATCAGCGTCCGCACCGTCTTTCCCCGCGGGGCGAGCACGGCATCCACGGCGAAGAGGATAATGAGCGGATAGAGGTAGAAGGCGTGACGCCAACCGTTGTAGACCGTCGGACGGAAGACCGCCTGATAGCCGAGGGTGAAGACGAGCAGCAGCAGCGCAAGCAGCCGCACCCGGAAGCCGTCTCCGCGGCGGATGAGGAACCGCGCAATCCCCGCCGCGCCGAGAACAAGCCACACAATCGGGACGCTGATGCCGATCCAGCGCATGAAATAGTCCGCCGGGACAAGATCTTTCGTCAGCATTTCTCCTGCGAAGGCAATACTGCCGTTCCAGTCCGTATAATCGGAGAACTTCAGCGCGTAGGCGTAAGAGAAGCCGAGGGGATCCGTCCATGATGCAGGGGTGATGAGCAACCAGAGCGGATAGGCACAGAGGATCAGCAGTGCCGTCCGCACTTTATGCGGATTCTTGCGATCAAGCAGCGCGCAGATGAGGGTGAAAAGCGGCACGATCGCGCCGACAATGCGTACCGAAACGAGGAAGGCGGAGCACAGCGCAAGCAGCAGGCACCACTTCACTTTGTAAGCGTCCCGCAGCACCCGTTCCGTGAGGCAAAGTGCCGCCATCATCAGCGCGGCAAAGGCGATATCCTTGAGGTTATAAAACGACTGCGCGAAGAAGCGGCCGAAGGTAAAGATTGCCAACACACCGATCACGCCCGCGCTCCGCCGCCCGTTGAGATTCTTCAGCAGCAGATAAAAACAGATCAAGCCGCCGAAATAGATCAGGAAGGTGTAAAGATGCAGCAGACGGAAGAGCGTGCCGAAGGGCATCTCCGTCTTCGTGAAGTGCTGATAAATGTCTTCAACCAGCAGCGGAGGAATCTGAAGCGCCACGCCGTAATAACGATCGCCGAACTCGGGCAGCTCGCCCCACATGGCATAGGGTTTGAAGCAGTTCCGTCCGAAAAGCGTTTGATTCACCCAGCGATAGGAGACAATGGCATGTACGCGATGGCTGACTTCATCGGAGCTGATCCCGTAATCATCATAGACCGCAAGACCGATGAGCAGGATGCAGATAAAGAACAGCGGAACGCCGTATTTTGCAAGCTTTCTCATTCTGCCTCCGCGAAGTCGGGAATCGGGTTGCGCTCATAAACATACAGGAAAAAGCCCTTCTCACGCCCGATCTCGGGGCTGTACTGTGTAACGCGGTAGGTTTCCACCGCGTTTTCCGCAAGGAAGGGCATATACGCCACGACCGACTCCGTCGCCGCCAGGAAGTAACGATCCACGCCCGGCTGATCCGCATACCATTCATCCATGGAGGAGAGCTTCGGGTTCACGAGGGTCTTTCCTTCATTGAGCAGATAACGCACTTTCACCTCACCGTCCGTCAAGACGGTGAGCGCATTGGCGAATTGGAAATCCGAGCAGTAGCCATAGGTCAGGCCGTGATCGCAGATGGTCTTGAGGATGGAGTCCTGCGCGTTCCAATAGGTGATGTCGGGACGCTGACGCAGAACAGAAACGCCGAAGGTCAGCGCGGCGCAGAGCGTAAAGGCGCCCGCCGCGAAGGCAAAGAGATTCACGGCAGGCGCGAATTCAGCGGAGGAGAACAGCGTATGAATCAGGATCACGCCGCAGACAAGGCTGCTGAACGCCAACGGGGTCAGCCGGTGACAGGAATTTGAAATATTGCCGAAGATAAAGAAGAACATCATCATCGCGCAAAGCAGCCAATGGAAAATGATGTACACCCGTTCCGCCCGCGTCTTCACCCGCGGATAGATCCACAGGCTCGCGATACCGAATCCCAACGCGACAAAAGACGCGCCGATACGGATCAGCGCATGGATGCCGACTGAGGAGAAGAAGGGGATCGCCTCGTTGAACGGCTTCAGGAAGAGTTCCGTCCAGCGTTCAAAGAAAACAGTCAGGTGACTCAGCCATTCGGACGCCGGCGTGAGGACGGTGTAGGCATCGGTATAATCCTGCGGCATACCGGCGGTCATGCGGTTGAAAATCAACAGCCCGGCAGGAACGCAGACTGCGACCAGCAGTGCGGGCAGCAGATCGCGCCGGGCTTTGAAATGAAAGAGATCCTGCCTGAAAAGGACTTCCAGCACCAGTCCGCCCAGAAGCGGCAGGGTGAAGAATCCCTGCATCGTCGAGGAATTCGAGCTGCCGAGGAGCGTCCACAGCGTAAAGAGCACCGCCCACAGTACACGCCGCCTGCCTTTCAGATACAGCGCGAAAAAGATGAACGAGCCGAGCGCGTAAAAGACCGACAGATCGTAGTAAATGATATGCGTCCAGAAAATGTCGCGGGTTTCCTGCGTGGCGGAAAGCATCAGCACGACGGAAGCGGTACCGGCAGAGGTGAGCGCGAAAGAACAGCCGAACGCTTTCAGCATCAGCCAAAGCAGGAGAATCAGCAGCGTGGACCACACGCAGAGGGTCAGCCGCAACGCGAACAGGGAGAAACCGAAGTGCTGCACGATCGGGACATAGATGAACTGCCCGCCGAAAGGCAGCAGCTGCCCCTGATAAGAATAATTCTTATTCAGCGGCGCGTCCGCTTTCAAAGCGGCTTCCGCCCAAAACACAATCTCCGCATCGTCCGAGTCAAACTCCGCCACAAGCAGATCACCCCAAATATAGTGCTGCACGGCAACGAGCGCGAATGTGAGCATAAGGACAGAGAGTAGATTTACAACAAACTTTTTCATAACATTCCATCTGATCAAACGCCGAACACCGAATGAGACAGCCATTCCGCGTTGAGCATGTTTTTGAATAGATTTTGCTCATCAAAGTATAGCAGGATTTCCGCTTTTTTGCTATACTCTATCATAGGAAAATAACGCGGCACTTTGCCGCAGGACAGGACACTGAAATGACACGAACCGCATCCGCACATCCGAATATCGCCTTTATCAAATACTGGGGCAACCGGGACGGCGCACTGCGCCTGCCGGTCAGCGGCTCCATCTCCATGAACCTTGCCGCCCTGCGCACACGGACTTCCGTCACCTTTCGGGACGACCTGAAAACGGGGGACGTTCTGACCGTCAACGGGGAGGAAACCTCCGGCGCGGCGTTAACCCGCGTATCCGAATTCATGAATGAGATCCGCCGCCTCTCCGGGGAGGAGCGTTTCGCCGAGATCGTCTCCGAGAACAACTTCCCCATGGGCGCGGGCATCGCCTCCTCTGCGTCCGCCTTCGCCGCGCTGGCACTGGCGGGTTCCGCCGCCGCAGGGCTGAAGCTCAGCGAAGCGGAATGTTCCCGCCTTGCGCGCATGGGATCCGGCTCCGCCTGTCGCTCTGTTCCCGGCGGGTTCTGCGAATGGCTTTACGGCAGCGGGGATGCGGATTCGATTGCCCTCTCCATCGCTCCCGCCGAGCATTGGGCGCTGACGGATCTCATTGCCGTTATCAGCGGGGATCACAAAAAAGTCGGTTCCTCCGCCGGTCACGGCTTGGCTGCCACCGGTCCTTATCAGCAGGCGCGGATCGACAACGCCCCCGAACGGCTTGACAAATGCCGAAACGCCATCCTGGACAAAGATTTTGCGTCGCTCGCGGAGGTCAGTGAGCGCGACTGTATGCTCATGCACGCCGTCATGATGACTTCGTTTCCGCCGCTGCTTTACTGGGAACCCGCCTCCGTGGCACTCATCAAAAGCGTAAAAACATGGCGGGAGGAAGGTCTGCCCTGCTTCTGCACGCTGGACGCCGGTCCGAATGTACACGTGATCTGTCCTGCCGAAGCCGCAGGTGAAGTCCGTTCCCGCATGGAGCGCATCCCCGGCGTGAAGGACATTCTCAGCTCCGCATCGGGCGGAAAGGCGGAACTGCTGTGACAATCAAGGTGCTTGCCGAGGAAGTCGCGTCGCAAATTGCGGCGGGTGAGGTCATTGAACGGCCGGCTTCGGTCGTCAAGGAGATGATCGAGAACGCCATTGACGCGGGCGCCTCGCGCGTCAGCGTACATATTGAGGAGGCGGGCAAAAAGCTCATTGAGATCACCGACGACGGCTGCGGGATTCCTGCGGACGAGCTGGAAACCGCCGTCAAACGCCACGCCACGAGCAAGCTGCGCACGGCGGAAGACTTGTTCCATATTCATACGCTGGGCTTCCGCGGGGAAGCACTGGCGGCGGCAGGTTCGGTTTCCCGCATGACCATCACCACCCGCACGCCCGAAAGCGAAACCGGCAGACGCATTGTTGTCGATGGGGGCTTCGTGACTTCCAACAAAGCGGCGGCCTGCGTCCCCGGGACGAATATCACCATTGCCGACCTTTTCTACAATGTCCCCGCCCGCCTGAAATTTCTCAAGAGCGACAACACCGAGCGTTCTCAGATTGAGACGCTCATCTCCCGCTACGCCCTGGCGTACCCGGATATCCGCTGGCAGCTCATCAACGGGGACAAAACCCTGCTGCAGACCACGGGGAACGGCAATTACCGAGAGATCCTTGCCGCCGTCTACGGACTGGAGACCGCCAGGCAGTTTATTGAGGTTGAGCTGGAGGAAGACGGGCTGTATGTCTACGGATTCATCAGCCCCGTCGGGCTGACCCGCTCCAACCGCAAGGAAATGAATTACTTCGTCAACGGACGCTGGGTGCAGGATGTGGTGCTGAATTCCTCCGTGCAGCGCGCTTATCAGACGCTGATCATGGTCGGACGTTTCCCGCTGGTCGCCCTGTTCATCACGCTTAACGCCGAGGATGTGGATGTCAATGTGCATCCTGCCAAAGCGGAAGTGCGCTTCCGCAACCCGGAAAAGGTCATCGGAGGCGTACACCGCGCCGTGCGGCGGGGTCTTGTTACGCAGTCTCCCGTTCCCGAACTGAACATGCCGTCAGTTTGGCCGACTTTCACACGCAGCTCCGATGTGCCGCGCTATGACCCGAACGCCGCCGTTCCCGTGAACACGCCGTTGTGGCGCAGTTTGCTGACGGAGGAGAGCGCGGAGTCACCGTCCGCGCCCGAAGCCGTGCGGGAACTCCCGGCGCGGGTTTATCAGCCGTTCATTCCGACGCCGGCGCAGGACGCTCCGCAAGCCGCTCCCGCAAGTCAAGCGGCGGAAGCACCCGCCCCGCCGTCCACGTCATCCGACTCGCCGTTTTTCCCCATTCTGCGCTGGATCGGTCAAGTCGGCGCGACCTACATCCTCGCCGAAGGGCCGGATGGCTTATACCTGATTGACCAGCACGCGGCGCATGAACGGGTGCTTTATGAGAAAATGATGGACATGGAAGCCGCGGGAACGATCGCGTCCCAGGCACTGCTGGAACCGGCTGTGGTTCAGCTTCCCTCACGGCAGGCGTCTGTTTTGGATGAAAATCTGCCGATCCTCAGGAAGCTCGGTTTCGAGATTGAGGAATTCGGTCCCTCCGCCTATCGCGTACTCGCAATGCCGTCCCTCTTCGAGAAGGGTTCGCCCGCCGCGGCCATTGCCGCCGTGGTTGAGGATCTGGAAGAGGACAATACGCCGATGCAGGGCTTGAAAGAGGAACAGATCGCCCGCACGGTCTGCAAACGCATGGCGGTCAAGGGCGGGCAGCCGCTTTCCGAAGAGGAACAGCGCCGTCTGCTGCGCGACCTGGAGCGATGCCGTTCGCCGCGTACCTGCCCGCACGGGCGGCCGACGATGATTCATCTCAGCATTGACCTGCTGGAAAAGCAGTTCGGACGGAAAGGGGCGCAATGATGATCACTTCCGCGCAAAACGCCAAAATCAGGGAAGTTCGCCTCCTGACTGCGAAAAAGAAGGAGCGTGAGACCGCCCGCCGCTATGTGACGGAAGGAATCCGTCTGGTTGAAGAGGCGCTCGCCCACGCGGAGGACTGTTGCTACCTGTTGTGGAGCGCACCCCTAAGTACACGGGCGGAGAAACTCGTCCGCGCTTTTGAGGCGGCCGGCACCCATGTAGAGGAGATTGAGCCGCGCCTGATGGAATCCATTTCCGACACCGACGCGCCGCAGGGCGTTCTCGCGGTCATGCGGATGAACCCGCTGCCGCTGCCGAAACAGGCGGATTTCGTCATTGTCGCCGACGGCATCCATGACCCCGGCAACCTCGGCACACTCTTCCGCACCGCTGCAGCCGCCAACGCCGACGCATTGCTGTTGATGCCCGGCTGCGCGGACGAATTCTCGCCCAAAGTCGTCCGTTCGGGAATGGGGACGCATTTCCGCCTGCCCTCCGCGCGCATGGATTGGGACGCGGCGGAAAAATACCTGCGCTCCATGCCCGGAATGCGCATCTTCGCGGCGGACATTGTGAACGCCGTCAGCTGCTGGCAGACCGACCTGCGTCAACCCACTGCGCTCGTCATCGGTTCGGAAGCAGAAGGCCCCTGCGAGCGTGCGCTGTCCGCTTCGGACGGGAGCATCCTGATTCCCATGCCCGGAGAGATCGAATCCCTGAACGCCGGCATCGCCGCCGGGATTCTCATCTTTGAGGCGGTCAGGCAGCGTCAGACGGGGTAATTTGATTTCATC
Source organism: bacterium (assembly GCA_963618265.1). Classification (GTDB taxonomy): domain Bacteria; phylum Chloroflexota; class Anaerolineae; order Anaerolineales; family Anaerolineaceae; genus Flexilinea. The sequence continues at coordinate 48,848 of CAVESB010000001.1, read as the reverse complement.
TTTTTTAAGGTTTCTATGGATAACTGGATTAATATTGCAGAAAATAATTTTAAGATTAAGCTGAGTGCGGAACAAATTGAGCAGTTTCGGGTGTATGAAGAGCTGTTGATGGATTGGAACGCGAAGATCAACCTGACCGCCGTCCGCGACCGTGAGGGCATCCGTCTCAAGCATTTTCTTGACTCCCTGACCTGCGCGTCCGCCCTCGGAGACATGAACGGGAAATCGCTGATCGACATCGGCACCGGCGCGGGGTTCCCCGGCATTCCGCTGCGGATTCTCTATCCCGAAATGCGCCTGACCCTGGTCGACTCCGTCGGGAAAAAGGCGGATTTCTGCCGGCTTGTCAGCAACACGCTGCATTTGAAGAACACAAGCGTCCTGAAAGAGCGTTCCGAAGAGTTGGGCATCAACCGGGCGCATCGGGAAAAGTACGATGCGGCAACCGCCCGCGCCGTGGCGGTCATGCCCGTTCTTTGCGAATACCTGCTGCCGCTGGTGAAAGTCGGCGGCGTCATGCTCGCACAGAAAGGAGAGTCCGCCCCGGAAGAGGTTCCGACAGCGGAAAGCGCTATTGAAAAACTCGGCGGCGGCAAAGCGGAGCTGAGCGAAGTCGTCATCCCCGGCATTGAGGGACGCCGCTGGCTGGTGCGCATCCCCAAGACCACGCATACGCCCACCGGCTATCCGCGCCGCACGGGACTGCCGCTGAAAAAGCCCATCGTGTAAACGGCTGTTTTCAGACGCCGACGACATCCTTCACAGGTTTGGAACATTCGTATAAATGCTCCGGGGCTATGTCTACATCATCATTCCAGACAACAGTACCACACTCGACTTTAGCGCACAGAAAGAAAGCCGGATTTTTCAGAGGAGCATAAATCGCTTTTTCCAGAAGCGGACGAACGTTGTAAACCCTGGTAGAGCCGTCTGCAAAAGTCAAAAGCAGTGTATAATCTTCTTTCGGCTGTACTTCTTTTACTACCCATACAGGACTTTTCATAGCGTTTAAAGCTCCTTTCTATCGGATAAGAGAAATCCTCAGACGCTTAACGCAGCGGGTCAATCTTGTAAAGCGGCTGCCCACTCATTGCAAGCTCCCAGTTAGCGAAAAGCTCGTCTTTATGAAGCTCCGTCCAAGCCGCAATCAACTTAAGTTGTTTTTTAGGCATTTCTCCGTCTGTTAACTCGCCGTCCATATTAAAGACCGCGTTATATCCCTGATATGTTGCGTGAAAGTGGGGAGGATTATGCTCTCCGTTGTTATACATCCTTACGATAATTCCGTAAAACATTGATATAGTAGGCATGTGTTCACCTCCTTCACTTTGCTTATATTGTAGCATACTTACTGTTTTTATCAACAGTGAGTTCGCTGTCCGCGCCGCACGGGACTGCCGGGTGAAAAAACCTATCGTGTAAACGGAATTCAGTCGCCGAATTCGGATTTAAAATCCTGCCTGCGCTCGAACGCCTCTGCCTTCTCGATCTCAATCTCAGCAAAATTCGCCTCCTGACGGATACTGACCGCGTTCTGCTTGATCAACTCCAGCATGGCAAGGAAAGTGACCACGGCCTCGTGCCTGTCCTTCGCTTGCAGCAGGGACGAGAACCTGATCGTTGCGGATACACGCATACGGTCAACGAGCAGACGGATTTTGTCATGAATGCTGAGACGCGGACGGGTCATCACCGCCGCTAAATGCTTCGGCTGTTTCTTCACCGCGAAGATCCGGGATGCGATCCCGGCAAGCGTTTCGCCCGTGAGCCCGGCGATATCCAACGCCGGTTCCAACCCGACATCGGGCACTTTGAGCCGCGTATAGGAACGCAGTTCCTCATCTTCCCGTTCACGCAGGGAATCCGAGAGCATTTTAAACCTTTTATAGTCGATCAATTGACGCGCCAACGCCTCACCGCTGTCCTCATCCAATTCGGATACGGATGCCGGAGGCTTCGGGAGGAGGGCGGCGGACTTGATTTGAATCAAACGGGCGGCAATCACAATAAAGGCGGAAACATCCGTCGGGTTGTCTTCTTTCATCGCCCGCACATACGCCAGAAACTGATCCGTCACCTGCGCCAATGAGAGTACCGTGATATCCAGCTCCGCTTTCTCAATCAGATCCAGCAGCAGATCCAGCGGTCCCTGATAGACATCGGTTTCAACCCGATAATCGCCGGAGCGGAAAAAGATCGACTGCGGCATTTACCCCGCCTCCGTCCGCCAATCCGTCAGCCAACGGAACAGCAGCGGCAGCGGCAGCGTCGGCAGCGCCGTGATCAGCAACACAATCAGTGCTTCGCCCGGCCAACGCGGCGTCAGCAGCCATTCCACAAGGAACGGTACGCAGATATACAGCGCAAGACACGCGCCTTCACAAAGCAACAATTCAAGCAGAATCAGCAAAAGGCGACGCGAACGGTCGGTTTTACGGAAAATCCCCTCACAGCACCGATGCAGTCCCGCCGTCAGGATCAAACCCAAGCCCCAGGCAGATCCGCCGAGCAGGACGCAGGCGAGCCCGCATCCCGCGCCGAGCGGAAGGCAGGCTTTTTCCCCCATGAAGCGGGCGATAAGCGCACAGCCCGCGCCGAGCAATACCCCGACGAGCACATCCGCAGGGGACTGTACGCGGAGATACAGGCGCGATGCCGCAACGAGGATGATCCCCGACGCGCAGAGAATCCGCGCCCAACGCTTTTTTGTCGAGAGCGCGATAGCGGTCAGCAGCGCCGCCGTGAGCAGACTCCGCTCACAGGGCATGGCGTACCCCGTCTCCCACAGTTTCGGCTCAAACCCCGGTTCCGTCACCCAGCGGTGAGGAACTTTGAGCAGCTGTTTGACGATCCCGTGTACGGATGCGCCGAGGGAAAGGGCACGGAGCGTGATGCGCCCTGTTTCGCGCACATTCAGCAGCAACGGCAGGCAGACGAGGAAAAGAATCAGCGGCAGACCGAAATAAGAAAAGAATACCATAGCGCAATTATAACCGAAACAGGCACCCCGAAGAGTGCCTGTCTTTGATTGCATTGTGTTTGCGGATTAAGCCGCGGCGGCCTGAACGATGCCGGTGAAATCAGGAGCCTTGAGGGAAGCACCGCCGACGAGAGCCCCGTCGATGTCGGGTTGACCGAAGAATTCCGCAGCGTTGGCGGCTTTGACGGAACCGCCGTACAGAACGCGGATCGCCTGAGCGGCTTCCTCACCGTACATGGAAGCGTAAGGCTTGCGGATGTAATCGGCGATGACAGCGTTGGCCTGCGGGCCGGTAGCGGCCAGACCGGTGCCGATCGCCCAAACCGGTTCGTAAGCGATGATGATCTTCTCAGCATCTTCGGCACTCAGACCCTTGAGCCCTTCGAGAACCTGTCCCGAGACAACCGCTTCGGTCTTGTTGGCGTCGAATTCGTCCTTGGTTTCACCGACGCAGACGATCGGGGTCAGGCCGGCCTTCAGCGCGGCGAGAACCTTCTTGTTGACGGTCTCGTTGGTTTCGCCGAAGTAAGCGCGGCGTTCGCTGTGGCCGATGATGATGTACTCACCGAGTTCGGCAGCCATGTTCGGAGCAACTTCGCCGGTGTAGGCGCCTTTTTCTTCCCAGAAAAGATCCTGACCGCCGCAGCCGATGCCGGTGCCCTTCAGCGCCTGAGAGACACTGTAGAGAGCGGTGAAAGGCGGACAGACGACACGATCAACACTCGTGATGTCTTTGATCATCGGGATCAGTTCGTCGACTAATTTAACGCCTTCAGCAACGGTCTTGTTCATTTTCCAGTTGCCGGCGACCATGGGTTTACGCATAATGATTCACTCCTTGTTGATTAACGGTTGTCCGTGTGTTTACGCTCTGAATTATAAGACAGTTTCCGGCTTTTCAGACCTTTCACACAGAAAGTAATGAGGGAATCGTGACGAAGGAGGGCGATATTCGTGATGAACAGCACCCCGGGCAAGATTCCCCGCATCGGACGTCACAAATGACGAATGACAGTCTATTTCATCGAAGAGCGCAGGCGGCGGGCGGCGATCACAATGAGAACGAGGACGGCGAGAGCAGCAAGCATCAGCGGAATGTTCCAATCCTCGGCGCCGCCGGTATGCGGGAGCTCCGCCGTGACAGTTACCGCAATCTTCGTCGGCTGTGCCTCAATCTGAACAGCGGGAAGCGGGGTTCCGGTCGGCACCGCGGTCGGGGCTTTCGTCGCCAGCATGACCGGACCGATCATCTCGGGATCGACGGTCCGGGTCGGGGTCGGCACAGCGTCTGCTTCATGATCGACATCATAGAGCGGGGCTTCATCCAGGTCTCCCTTATCAATCAGGGTGATCGTCTTGGCGGCAAGCTCATCGTCCTCACCATCCAAGCGGACGGGTTCGGCGGTTTCTGTGCTGTCGGCGGCGGAAGCTCCCTCCTGCGGGATGACGGTCACGCCGGGGGTGGCGGTCGGAGCGGGCGTGGAGGCGTTCGCACCGAAGACCGTGTTGAACATGCGGACGAACCAATTGCCCTGCTGCGGCGCCTCGGTCGCAAGTGCTTCGACTGTCGGCTCATTCGCAGCCGAATCCGCCGCAAACGGCTCATCGTCGGGCGTAACTTCAACGCTGTTTTCGCTCAGCGCATCGGTTTCGGCAGTCGGAGCGGCTTCGGCAGCAGCAGGCGTCACAATAAGGCGGAAAGCCTGCCCGTTGATGACAACAGTATCAGCAGCGGAAACATCGCCTTCACTGACAGGATCCAGCCCGATTTCCATGGACTGCCCGTCGAGGTCAATCGTCCCGGAATCCGCATCAGCGGGAGACTCATCCTCCGCTGCGGCTTCCTGAATCTGAATCACATAGGTTTTCCCATTGATAACCAGCGTCTGCACCGCTTCCGGCTCGGCTGTGCTTTCCGCAGTCGGAACTGCATCTTCGGGAACGAGCCGCATGGCAAAGGGCGTTTCCTCAACCATGAAGACGGGAGCGCCGTCCGCGGACTTCGCGACGGGACGCTGAGCACTCGTGAGGAAGGCTTCCATTTCGGCTTCAGAGACCTGCGGGTCGCCGTAGACAGCGGAAGCGCTGCCGGTCAAACCGGCGGGTTCGGCGTTCAGCGACGCGGATTGTGCGGACGGGGTGTTCACATCGTTCCCGGCGGGTTTATTTACGATAACGACGGCGGCAATAACCGCTGCGGCAAGGATTATCCAAGCCCAGGGAGGGATTTTTCCGCCGCCGGAGCGGGTGCGTTTTTTATTGTCCAGACTGAATTCTTTATCAAAGCTGTTATCGGCTCCGCGTTTGTTTTGGTTCATCATCTCCACCTCGTTTCTGAAGCTTATCTCTGCATCCTGTCATCCCGCAGCAGTTCAATATTATTGAGCGGCAGTTCAACATCGGTGTCCGCGTCAATGCAGACGCGAACCCGATCGCCGATGGGTTCGGTGTCCCCGTTCGGAGCCTCGTTCTGCGGCAGCAGCTCCGTGATAAAGCCGATCTCACCGGCGTAGTAGCCTTCCAGCACACGCACGCGGCTGCCGACGGAAACTTCCGAGAGCAGACCGGATTGCTCGGCGGTGTACTCTTCCTGCGGGATAATGATTTCCGCCGCCGCCGGCAGATTGCCGTGCGCCGGGGCGGAGTACAGATACGCGCATTTTATGATATTCTCGCCAAGCAGGTTATAGATCGGGGTCGAAATGCGTCCCGCGCCGATGGTGTCGGTAACAATGACCGGGAAGGACAGCTTCTCGGCAATCGGCAGCAGGGCGGAGGGCAGCGATCCGAAAATCAAGCCGCCCGGCGAGAGGCGCGTCGAGGCACTCAGCACATCCGGGTCGTAGCAGGTGTTGGCGTAGACAATGGTCCCCGACATCGCCATGGAAAGGTTGTCCGCGGTGAAAATGCCGTCTTTCTCAATGTCATCCAGCGTCAGCAGGATGCCCTGACCGCTCTTACCGTTGCTCCAGATTCCCGCCGCGAACGCGCCGACAGTCTCAATGACTGCCCCGCGATCCGGGACAATGTCCGTGACGATGCCCGGGAAGCCGGCAGTGACGACTTCCAAGTCGTCGGAATCCGTCTCAAAGATCAGGTTTCCGGAGCTGAGTCCCAGGAAGCGGCCGCTGTTCAAGGCGGTCAGTGTGCGGACGTGCCGCCCGCTGCTGCGGGCAATCGGCTCATTCACGGAGACGAAGTCGCCTTCATTGATGAGCAGATAATCCTGAAGCCGCGCGTTCCTCGGCAGATCCAGTGCCTCACGGAGATCAATGGAAAAATGCCTGCGCCAGATTTTGCGCCAGGCGATCCGCATGGTCGGGTCGGTCGCCTGCCCCGGGAATACCATCACCGTCCCGTTCCTGGTCAACAAGCGGGAACAGCGTACATCTCCGGAAGTTACGATTTTTGCGGCTGCGGTCTGCATATTTCCTCTCTGATCATTGCCCATTGTCGCAAGGGCTTTGGTTCATTCACCGTCCGCGAGCTCTCTCCTTCTCGGGGACGGATGTTCACACGATACGCTTCAGCTTTTCCAGCTGCCGAGTTCTTTCTTCCAGCGGTCGAGCAGATGAATCTGATGCGCACGCTCTTTCGGGAACTCGATTGTGTTCCCGCGCATGTCGAAGACCAGCCCGAAACAGCCGCTCTTGAAGCCGACGGAGGTCCAGGTCGGCACGCCGGGAACAGTGACGGAGCCGCCGAGGTTGAACCAGTCAATCTCGTAGAAGCGTCCGTATTCAAGGGGGATGCGCTTGATCCCGCCCTGAATGATGTCATATTTTTTGACGGAGCCGGAGTCGTCGCGGATGGAAATGCTGAAAGCGCGTTTGCCTTCCTTGACGTTGGAGCGCGGCGTGACGACACGGCCGAGATTCAGGAAAATCGCCGGGGAGGTCACCTGCGCCGCCAACTCACGGTTCACGCCTGCCATCGCGCCCACCGCGAAGGCAAGCCCGTTCATGTCAAGATAGTAATCCACCATGCCGAAGGCGTGGAGGCTGTCCATGCCGACGCGCAATGCGTCGCCGGGGTCTTCCACATTGCGCAGAACCGAGCCGCCGAGCAGCACCATGCCAAGCGAACCGTCTTCCAGTCTGTCGCGCCGCGGGTTGTCCTGCAGGGCACGCTCGATCAGGAAACGGGTCAGCACCTGCTCGATTTCCGCGGAATAATTATTCGCCGGAATCAACTCGGGGTGACAGGATTTGTTCAGAATGTAATCCTTCAGTTCCGATGTCTTCAGCTGAAAACCGACCCGCGACAGGATCTCGTTCAGATCCGCGCTCTTCAGCAGGTTGGGCAACGTACTGCCGATGCCCGCGTCCGAAACGCTCATCTCCAAGCGAAGATTCTGCCCAAAGGCGGTGATGGTGCGGTCAGCGCCGACTTCAATGCCCAGCGCGGCGTGATTGGCACGGTTGATGCGGCTCAGCAGACGAATACAGCGTCCGTAAGCAAAATCTGCGGAGACAGATTCGCATTTTGTGTCGCGGTCAAGTTGGGCGAGAGCGCGGTTGTGCTTCAGCGCAAATTTCTTTAAGCTTTTCTGAAACGCAGCACTGGGAGAGACGCGGGTCTCTTCCGTGCCGAGGATGTTGTCACAGAATCCGATTTCCGTAATATCGCGGAAAACTTTGGAGAACTGACCTGCTGCGGCGGAGCTGCCCATATAAAGAACGGCGGGACGGGATTTTTCGTCAATGGACTTGCAGGCAAGCATTAATATCTCACCGAGGCGGTAAACCGCGCGTTCAGCACCGTCTTCCGTGCCGCCTCCAATGAGGATTATGTCAGGATCGGAAGCGGTCAGAATGTCGATATTCTCCGTCAGGGAATGTCCGTCCATGGCGCAGACAACCGCGTCGGGTTGCATGCCGTTATTCCGCAGCAGTTCCTCAATGGCACCGATGGAGCTGCCCTTCGTCAGTCCCGCAACCGCGATCCGCGGCGTTTCGCCGCCGCTCCAGGTGACAATGACCTGATCCACGCCGATCATGCCGAGCTTCTGCGGAACAATGATCCGCTCGTTGTCATCCAGAAAATGACGATCCAACGCGGCTTCCAGGCGCGAAAGCGCACCGGAGACCGATTGATATTCCACTTCGCCGCTTTCGGAATAAACCGTGCGGGCGGAAACCGTGCCGACGAACTGCCAACGTCCGCCGGCAAGCTCAAAGAGACCGGCACGGGTGTTGACCGTCCCGATATCGATCACAAGGACGAGGCTGCCGCTTTCCTGAATTTCTTTGCTTTCGGTGTTTTCCATGCGAACCTCTTATTTCAGCAGCAGGCGGACATTTTCAAGGATGCCGGCGATATTGCCGGTGAGAATCTGCGCGGCGGTCAGGAACACAGCCGCGGTAAGGGCACCAAAGGCGAATCCGATCAGGATTTCGCCGAACAGATCGCCGTAAGTCTGCTTCGCTTTCTTCGTACCGGGCTTGTAATGGCGGGTATAGAGCAGGGCGAATATCGCGCAGACGAAGACTGTGGCGGCATTGACCCAATACCATGCGGAGTTCTTTTCCGCTTCACCGAGCACGGAGATGCGGTAGGGAGCGGCGATGCCGCGCACAAAGGCGGGAATCGTGCCGCTGACGACGCCGAAAACCATGACAGCCGCAGAGGCGGCGAGCACGAGGATCAGAATGCCGCGTCCGCCGTTTTTCCCGCCGGCGTAGGCTTTGCAGAAGAGCAGGACGGCAGCGATCAGCACTGCGGCAAGACGGAGGGAAGCGCTCAGGTTAACGCCTCCGCCGTTCGGGACGGCTTCCGTGAGCATGGGGTAGAAGACCTGCTGAATCAGCAGAACGCAGGCATAGGCGGAAACCGCGGCGCTCAGAATCACGGCACCGAGGCGGAAAAGGTAGTTGTCGCCGAACAGCAGGCTGAAAGCGCAGAGGCTCAGGAACAATCCGCCGACGATAGAGGCGAGTTCGGAATTAATGCTCATGCGAGGCCTCCTTTTCGGGTGCCGGAGAACCGAAAGACCCTGCCGCGCTCACGGTGCTTCTTCTGCCCCGTTCCGGATCTTTGCGCAGGAATTTCGCGATCAAGCCGCCGAGCCAGGCCGGGAACGGCAGAATCGCCAGATAGAGAACGGCAAAGCCGGCTCTGCCCTCAAATTCAGAACCGCCGCCGTAAATATTCAAATCATCGCGGGCACTTATCGCGTCCGCAACCAAACCGGCGTTCAGGTACGCATCCGTCACCGTCTCAAGCTGTCCCGCCGCCATCACATGCAGGCGGATTCCCGCCCCCGCCGCGCCGAGCTGCTCAGCCCAGTTCCGAACGGAGGAAGCGTTCGCTGTGATGAGATAGACATCCTGCGGCAAGCCGCCGCCGGCTATCTGTCTGCGAATGGAGAGCGCCCCCGCAGGCCACCAATCCGCCCCGTCAGCACCGAGCAGGCGGTTCGCGGTTGGCATGACGGCCGGGTCAAGCACGGCGGCATTGACCTTGCAGCCGTTCCCGCGCAGGGAGGCAAGCAATTTTCCCGCCGAAGCGTCCAGAACCGCACTGTACGCCGGGGTGTAGTCCACGACGAGCAAGGCATTGTCCGTCTTGCTGACAGCGGCGGCGAAGGCGGCGGCATTCTCGGAAAGCGTCCTGTCGGGTTCGAGCGTGATACGGTCGGTAAGATTCGTCAACAAGATAATCATCACACCGCCGACAGCAAGCAGTGCCCAGAAGATTCGGGCAGCAAGGCTGAGCGCACGGTCATTCGGCTTGCGCAACGGGCGGACGAAGGTTTCGGCGTTGATAATGCGCTTCAAAACGGAGGAGAGCATCCGCTGTTGGTACTCGGTAGATCCCGGGTCGGAAGGAATTCCTTTGCGGGAGAAAGTGCTGTAAGCCGGATCCGCAGGGGAATGAGGCAGATCCATCTCTGCACTGCCGAAAAGATCCCAGGGAATGTCAAGATCATCCGAATCGTCATCCTTGATCTGAACCGGCTGATCATTGACCGGGAAGCTCTCGGGTGCGGCATCCGCCCGATCTTCGGACGTTTCCTCCGCCGGGGTTTCAGCCGCTTCTTCGACAACAGGCTCTTCCGCGGGCACATCCGGAGCGGATTGTTCGGGCGCGGCGGTCTGCTCTTGAGCAGGCGTGGTTTCCCCCTCCACGTGATAGCCGTTACCGCGCAGAATACGATCCAGCATGAGGGCGGAGTTTCCCTCCGTGCCGCTCAGGTCAATCTCGTTGAACGCAGGTGTCCCGTCCGCGGTCCCGTCCTGCGTTTCATTGCCGGTGAAGAATACAGTTTCCGCAGGTTGCGGATCCTCCGGCTTGTCCCCTTCCTCCATCCGCTTCAACAGATCGCTGAGCAGGCTGTCTTCCGACACAGGCGGATCATCATGATCGGCAGGCGCCGCAGGCGCGGACATTTTGGAACGAACCACGTTGCCGTAGCTGTCAAGATAGCGCGCGGCATCGCGCACTTTGGCAGGGGAGACGCTGTTCAGGAGGGTCGGATCGTCCTCCGATACGTTTTTCCGCTCACTGCCCTCCTCAGGCTCGACCAGGGGCTTCTCCATGTCGGAATAATCCGGCTCAAGCGTCGGAAATTCTTCATCAATGCGGTTGTCAAGCACCGCGGCACTTGCGGGATCATCCCACTTTCGGGCGGGACGGATCTCGGAAAAATCGTCAAGCTTCGTCGTGTCCGTGACGTCTTTCTGCTCCGTCTTATCATCGGACTCGACCAGCGGCGGTTCGATATCAAGCGGGGGCTGATAGACAGTGTCCGCCGGCGCGGAGGTTGATTTCGGTGCGCGGCGGGACGGGCGGGCGGGCTTGGGCGGTTCGCTTTTCGCAGGGGAAGCAAACAGCGCGTCTTCAAAAGACTGATAGTCCAGCTTGCCGCCTTTGTTTTTCCCCTTTTCGCGGAAACGCCTGCGCATCCATTCAGGGATCGGGCTGTCAAGGTCAAGACCGTTCCCGGCAGGGGCGGCTTCCTGCGGTGAGGAATCCTGCTCAAGCGGGAACATTTCCTGCGGCAGTGCATTCAGATCCGCTTTGCAAACCGGGCAGAAGGCAGCCCCGCGCTCGGTTTCACTGCCGCAGATCGGACATTTGCGATTCCCGCTCATCGATCCTCCTTCGCGGAACGGTTTCCGCTGAGGATGACGCGCAGCCCCGTGACGGCGGCGCCGATAGCGGCGCCGAGGAAGAGCCCCGTCAACACGCCTCTCGGAATACAGCGAAGCCAGTCGATGAATCGGCTGACCTGTTCGGGGAGTTTAACATAACGGGAGATCCCGCCGTAAACAGCGAGGAAGACAAACAAACCGAGCAGATACGCCGACCTGCCGGGACTTGACGGGCGGGAAGGCATTCGGTAGAGCGCGAAAAGCAGACTGATGCAGACAAGCCCCGCCAGCGCGGATTCCATGGATTTCTGAATGAGGTAAATGATGTTTGACGTTGCGTTCGACCCCGCCTCATCGGTCAAGCCGAGAAACAGCGTCAGGATGAACACGATGAAGCCGACGACGCGGATCACCCTCATTCCGCCGGCGCTGCCCGTCCCGCGAACCAGCAAGATCACCGCGTCAAGCAGGGCGAAGAACAACAGAACCGCCGAGACACGCTCCGCCCAGAGCAACAGCTCCGCGGCCGCCGTGTTCAAGGCGGGAAAATTCGTAAAAAAGGAAACAAGAAGCAGTCCGCCCGCAAGGACAGACAGAACCGTGAATATGATTTGAGCGTGCTTCTTCATCCGTTTCCCTATTCATCCGTCAAATACCCGACAGCCCGGCCAGCGTGAAGATCAAGATCACAACAATCACAATGATCCGCACCGCATCCATGGTCATGAGCGCGGCGTTCTTCCGCTCAGCGCGCCGCAGTGAGTCGGGAATCTCGTAAACCTGTTCGCCGACATAGACCTCGTCGGCAGTCAGCACCGAGACAGCCTGCGTCAGCGGATCATCTCCCGCCGCGCAAATCACCTCGCCGTGGGAGCAGATCGGGTCATTCAGCGCAGCGGCGGGACCGAAGGAACCGATGGAAAGATGCAGCGCAACGGGATCTTTCTCAAGCACCGCGTAATTACCCGCGAGATGCGCGAATGTCGAGATGCCGGTCATGGCGGCGCAGTCTGCGTCATAAGAGGCGGAATAATCGGCGCTTTCCATACCGCGCTTGACGGCGTCTTTTTCAAAAGCAGCGGCAGAACCGGCGGAAGCGGTAATCGTCCAGGGTTCGTCAGCGTACGCCATCTGCGCCGAGACCGCCTCAGTCGCCTCCATGGACACCAAAACAGAACCGCCGCCGAGATTCCCCTCGACGGTGCTCCCGACATCCAGATGGATGGGGCGGGCTTCCTCCAGACTGTTGGCGATTTGACTGCGCAGCCGTATATCCTTCCCGCGGGCGTAAGCTCTGCCGACGAGCTTGATGTTGTCCTTCATAATCAGGCTTGCGAAGTAGACGACAGAAATCACGAGAATCACAGCAGCACCGATGGTTGACGATTGCATTTTCCCGATTCCCAAATAAAACTGCTTTTTTTAAAGTTTCTTATGAGTATAGCATATTTTCCCGCTTTGGTACAAAAATTGCAGAGAAAGATTTTATTTAATCAGCAAGCGGGAAACCGGCAATCAACAATCATGCCCGATAAGCGGCTTCCTTATCGGGCATGATTGACTGTTAACGGTCGATGAGAATGTCAGTCGATTTTCACCAACTCATACGCCGTCGTGCCGAAACCAAGGGCGGCGGCGGCTTCAATGGTGTGCTGACCGTGCAGGGAGTCCACACGTTCCATGAAGTGATCTCTGCCGGGGTCGTCGGACGCCATGATCAGATCCATGCAGGCGCGGTCAAGGGCGACCGGGTCAAGGGAGGACAGGATGCCGATATCCGCCATGCAGGGATCCTCGGCAATGGCGCAGCAGTCACAGTCGATGGAGAGATTCGCCATGACGGAGACGAAAGCGATCCTGTTCTTGAAATGCTCAACGACGGATTCCGCCGCGTCAGCCATAGCTTCGCAGAATTCATCCATTCCGGCACAATGCTCCCAAACGGTCTTCTGATCATCGCAGACGCCGCCGGAGTGAATGAGGCATTTGCCCGCGGAGGAAGCACAGCCGATGGAGAGCTGCTTCAGTGCGCCGCCAAATCCGCCCATCGGATGCCCTTTGAAATGAGACAGCACCAGCATGGAGTCGTAGTTGAGCAGATCCTTGCCGACATAGTTCTGTTTGAGAATCCTGCCGTTCGGGATCGGCAGACAGGCATCCGGTCCCTCTGCATCGAGCAGATCGACGTTGAAATACTTGGTCCATTCATGATTGTCGAGGAGCTTGCGGTGCTTCTCGGTGGAGTTGCGTTCGCCTTCGTAAGCGGTGTTGCACTCAACGACGGTGCCTTTGACATACTCAACCATCGGCTTCATGAAAAGCGGACGCAGATAGTTCTGGTTGCCTTCCTCACCCGAATGCAGTTTGACAGCGACCTTGCCCGGGAGGGAAATCCCGAGCTTGTCATACATGGTAATCATGTTCTCGGGTGTGATATTTTTGGAAAAGTAAACGATTGATTTGGACATAATTACGCTCCTTTTGTCATAATACTGATGATAAAGCCGAATCATCCGCCACGGAGGGCTTTTCCGATCTCCTCCGGGAAGTTGCCGATCACCGCGTCCGCACCGAGGGATTGCAGGCGCAGAGCCTCAGCGGGTTCGTTCACGGTCCAGACGTTGATCATAATGCCGTTGGCTTTCAGCTCCGCCGCCGTTTCCCCGGTCACGGAAGCCCAATGCGGATGCCAACATTCGATCCCATGCGAACGGGTATAGGCACCGGCATTCACGATCCAACTCTCCGTCAGGAATCCGCAGCGGATCTCAGGCGCGGCGGCATGAGCGCGCAGCACGGAATAATGGTTGAACGAGGAGATGATGACCCGATCCTGCAATCGGTAACGCCGGACAAGGTCGGCGACCGCAGTCTCAATGCCGTCGTATTCAAAGATGCCGGTCTTCAACTCAATATTCGTCAGGAAGTCGAGATCCTTGACCCGTTCAAGGTATTCCTCCAGCGTAGGGACGCGGACAATGCCGTAACGGCCCTTGAACGCGGCGGAGGCGTCCAGAGATTTCAGCTCCGCGAGGGTATGATCCTTGACAAAGCCATGCCCATCCGTGGTGCGGTCAACGGTTTCGTCATGCATGATGACGGGTTCGCCGTCCTTTGAGAACTGCACGTCAAACTCAACGCCGTCCGCCCCGGCTTCGATGGCCGCCTCAAACGCGGGCATGGTGTTCTCGGGATATACGCCGCTGTATCCTCTGTGCGCGATATTCAATGTCATGGTGAAACTCCTTCAGTAAGGCTTAGCATTAAGTATAAACCACAATGTCAATGTCGGAGCGTGGATGAGGTGCATCCGCCCGATACGGGAAGACCTGCTTCCGTCTCGGGCGTTATTGACGGCTGCCTGTCAGCTGTCTTTCCGAAACGCCAGCGCCACCCAATCCTTGACCTGACAGCGTTTGATAAACGTCAAGCCTTTGGATTCGGCGACTTCACGAACCTTTTGTTCCTGATCTTCGAGAATACCGCTCAGGCAGATGATGCCGCCGGGTTCAACCAGGTCTGCCATACCGACGCCGAAAAGCATGATGAGGATCGGCGCCAGAATATTGGCAAGAACCAGCGGGGCGTGGTTGATGGAACATTCGTTGTTGAGAATGTTCACCACCGAACCCTGATAGAACTCGCATTGATCCGTCACCCCGTTGCGGCGGGCGTTCTCTGCGGAGTTGACCATGGAGGGGTCGTCAATGTCCACACCCAGCGCATGCTTCGCACCGAGCAGGACAGAGCCGATGGAGAGGATGCCCGAACCGCAGCCGACGTCAATCACGTCAATGCCGGGCTTCACGTATTCTTCCGCAAGCGTCAGACAGAGCTGGGTCGTCGGGTGCGTACCCGTGCCGAACGCCATGGAGGGGTCAATCCTGACCGCGATGCGCTCGGGTTCGGTTTGCTCAGCCCAAGCGGGGAGAATGAGCATTTTCTTCCCGATGAGGATCGGATGATAGAACTTCTTCCAAGAAGCCATCCAGTCCTCATCCTCGATGTATTTGAAATCCGGCTCGGGGATCTCACTGATGCAGTTGAGGTGCCACAGCCCTTCGGCGATCTTGGCTTTCTTGTCCTCAACCTCGTCATCCATGGGGATGTAGCCGTAGACGTGGCAGGGGCCGAACGGCGTCCCAATGTCTTCCGCGTCATTGTAATCGATGCCGCGTTCAACGACGACACCGTTCTCCGCGTAACGGGACAGGACTTCCGCCACCGCTTCGGCGATTTCATTATCAACCGTCAGGCTGACCTGCAGCCAGGCCTTGTCAGTCTTCTCCATTGAAAGCCTCTTTCACTCGTTCCCAAAATGATTTCTCTCCGACCTGTGTCTCCGTTCCAAGGGAGGCGGACAGTTTTTCAAACAGCTCACGCTGTTCGTCCGTCAACTCAGTCGGAACGACAACATCAATGACGACCTTCTGGTCTCCGCGTCCGTTCCCGCGCAGCTGCGGGACGCCCTTGCCGCGCATGGTGATGATGCGCCCGGGCTGGGTTCCGGCGGGGATGCGCAGTTTTTGCGGACCGTCCACCGTCGGCACGGAAAGCTCCGTGCCCAGTGCCGCCTGCGCGACGTTGATCTTGAGATCCAGGTGGATGTCATTGCCGCTGCGGCGGAAATATTCGTGGTCATTGACGATGATATCAACGTAAAGATCGCCGTTCGGGCCGCCGTTGCTGCCGGGCTGACCTTCGCCGGAAAGGCGGATGCGGGTACCGGTATCGACACCTGCGGGAACCTTCACCATCTTCTTGACAGTCTTGCGTTCCAAACCGCGCCCGCGGCACTTCTTGCACGGATGCGGGATATGCTCGCCCGTGCCGTTGCACTGCGGGCAGGTTGCGACCTGTACCATAGAGCCGAACACCGTCTGACGGGTGACTTTCACCTCGCCCGTGCCGCCGCAGTTGGGGCACTTTTCTTTCTCCGTGCCGGGTTCGGCGCCTGTGCCGCCGCAGTCCGCACATTTTTCGTCGCGGGTAAAGGAAATTTCCTTCTCCGCGCCGAACACTGCCTCCTCAAAGGCAAGGCGGATGCTTGTCTGAAGATCCATGCCGCGGCGGGGGGCGTTCTGACGGCTGCCATGCGATCGAGAACCGCCGAATCCGCCGAATCCGAAGAGATCGCCGAGGATATCGGAGAAGTCAATGTCGGCGTAATTGAATCCCGCGCCGCCGGTTCCGTCCACAGCCGCCTTGCCGTAACGGTCGTACATCCGGCGTTTCTCATGGTCGGAAAGAATTTGAAAAGCTTCGTTGATTTCCTTGAATTTCTCTTCCGCGCCGGGTTCTTTGTTCACATCGGGATGATACTGTCGGGCAAGGCGACGAAAGGCCGCTTTCAGGTCTTCGTCTGTCGCGTCCTTGCTGACGCCTAAAATCTCATAATAATCTCTTTCTTCGTATTCCATTGGTTCGTGGAAAGCCTCTCGTATTTACACGGCAACGGAACAAATCGTTGCCGATTTGTTCCGTTTCGTGCATTGTTTTATTTCGCGGGCGTTACATGCTGCGGAACTCACCGTCCACAACATCATCGCCGCCGTTGCTGTTATTGTCGGAGTCGCCGTTATCCTGCGGACCGGCGCCGGCGTTCGGGTCAGCCGCACCGTTCTGGTACATCGCGCCGCCGAGCTGCTGGAGGAGCTTGTTCAGCTCTTCGGTCTTCGCCTTCAGCGTGTCGCTGTCGGCAGTCTCGAGCATACCCTTCAGCTCGTTCGCCTTGTCCTGAACCTGTGTCTTCAGGTCAGCCGGGAGCTTGTCGCCGTATTCCTCAAGCGTCTTCTCGACGGTGTAGACGGCGGAGTCAGCCTGGTTCTTGACCTCAATGGCATCCTTGCGCTTGCGGTCTTCCTCAGCGTGCGTCTCAGCTTCCTTGCGCATCTTCTCGATTTCGGCATCGGTCAGACCGGAGGACGCGGTGATGGTGATGTTCTGGCTGCGGTTGGTGGCCTTATCCAGCGCGGACACTTTCAGAATACCGTTGGAGTCGATATCGAAAGTGACTTCAATCTGCGGGACACCGCGGCGGGAGGCCGGGATGCCGTCAAGGATGAAGCGGCCGAGGGATTTGTTGTCGGCAGCCATCGGGCGTTCGCCCTGCAGGACATGAATTTCGACCGAAGTCTGGTTATCCGCAGCGGTGGAGTAGACCTGCGTCTTCTTGATCGGAATTGTGCTGTTGCGCTCGATCATCGGGGTGGCGACGCCGCCCATGGTTTCAACGGACAGGGTCAGCGGGGTGACATCCAGCAGGACGACATCCTTCACTTCGCCGCCGAGCACACCGCCCTGAATCGCGGCGCCGATGGAGACGACTTCATCCGGGTTGACACCCTTGCAGGGCTCTTTGCCGAATTCCTTCTTGACCGCTTCCTGAACAGCGGGCATACGGGTCATACCGCCGACGAGAACGACTTCGTTGATCTCGGAAGTGGAGATGCCGGCATCCTTCAGCGCATTGCGGACAGGGGTCAGGGACTTCGTGATGAGGTCGCCGGTCAGCTGTTCGAGCTTGGCGCGGGTCAGGGTCATGACAAGGTGCTTCGGACCGGTGGCATCCGCGGTGATGTAAGGCAGGTTGACTTCGGTCTGCATGGTGCTGGAGAGCTCAATCTTCGCCTTTTCAGCGGCTTCCTTCAGACGCTGCAGAGCCTGACGGTCGTTGCGCAGATCCATGTTGTTCTGCTTCTTGAACTCATCAAGGAGGTAATCCATGATGCGGTTGTCGAAGTCGTCACCGCCGAGGAAGGTGTCGCCGGAGGTGGAGCGAACCTGGAAGACGCCATCGCCGACATCCAGAATGGAGACATCGAAAGTGCCGCCGCCGAGGTCATAGACCGCGATCAGCTCGTTGCTCTTCTTGTCCAGACCGTAAGCCAGGGAAGAAGCAGTCGGCTCGTTGATGATACGCAGGACTTCAAGACCCGCGATCTTGCCGGCATCCTTGGTGGCGTTACGCTGCGCATCGTTGAAGTAAGCCGGGACGGTAATGACAGCCTGGGTGATGGTCTCACCGAGGTAGGCTTCGGCGTCGGCCTTCAGCTTCGCAAGAATCATGGCGGAGATTTCCGGAGCGGAGTATTCCTTGCCGTCAAGGACGACACGGACATCGCCGTTCGGGGCTTTCGTCACTTTGTAAGGGACACGGCTGATGGTGCGCTGAACTTCGGCGTCATCATATTTGTGACCCATGAAACGCTTGATCGAGAAAATCGTGTTCTCCGGGTTCGTGATCGCCTGGTTGCGCGCGGCGCGGCCGACCAGACGTTCATGATTTTTGTTTACCGCCACGACAGACGGGCAGGTGCGTTCACCTTCGGAAGTCGGGATAATTGTCGGTTCGCCGCCGATCATCACGGACATCGCGGAATTTGTAGTACCTAAGTCAATACCAAGAATCTTACCCATAATTTTTCATCTCCTATTTTGCGACGCGGACTACCGCTGTGCGGATCACTTTATCACCCATCACGTAGCCGCTCTGTAATACTTCAATAATCTGATTGGTCCCGTATTCGTCACTTTCTTCGGAAGTGACCGCCATATGCCTGTTCGGGTCCAACTCGTCGCCCGGTTTGACATCCATCTTCACCAGACCTTCGTTTTCCAATAACTGATCCAGCTTCCGCCGGCTCAGTTCAATGCCTTCCGCCCATTGCTCAACCTCGGGGCTCAAGTCCGCCGGTTTATGCTTCTGCGCCAGATCCAGCGCATCGACCACCGGGAGGAACTTCTCGAGAATGTCAGAGCGGATGCGCCTTTTGCTGTCATCCCGGTCGCGCTCGGTGATCTTGCGGTAGTTCGCCATTTCAGCAAGCGCGCTCTTCCATTTTTCCTCAAACTCCTCGGCCTTCTTCTCGACCTCCGCGAGTTTGACGCTCAGCCCGTCAAGGCTCTCTTCCGGCAGGGTCTCTTCGGAAACCGTTTCTTCCTCAACCGGGCGCGGTGTTTCGAGCTCTTCCTCCGACATCAGCGCTTCATCCGCCCGGACATCGTTCGGCTTTGCTTTATTTTTTTTGTTTCCCATTCTCACCTCTTCCGTACAGCTTCGTCAGCAGACCTCGTTCGTGGTATCACATACCAGGTCACTCAGGATTCCTGCCAGAAACCGAACTGTCGGTATATTTTTACTGTATGCCATCCGCATCGGTCCGATCACACCGATGGTGCCGGTCGCAACGCCCTGCATCCCGTATCTTGCGATGACCATGGAGCAGTTTGTCATGTCCTTCAGCAGTCCTTCACCGCCGAAAACGACCTGAACGCCCCCGACTTTCTGCTGCAACGCGATGCCGGAAAGGAAGTTTCGGAGCAGCGGCTTTTCCTCAAGGAAGCGCAACGTGCGCCGGGCTTCTTCCGAGTCGGCGAACTCCGGTTCGGAAAGGACGTGGTTGATTCCGTCCATGTAAACCTCCCCGGTCTGCAGCGTGTTCGTGTCGTAAAGCGTGTTCATCAGCGTGCGCAGGATTTCACCTTCGACAGGATCCGTCTGCACGTTTCTGCGGCTCTCGCGGAGAATCTCTTCGCTGTTCTTGCCGCCGAAGGCGTTGTTGAGCCGTTCGGCAAACTCGTTCAGGCGTTCCTGTGTCGTCGGTTCGTTCACGAACAGGAAGCGCTGCTGCATCTGACCGCCCTCCAGCACGAGGATCATCAGGATCTGTTTGTTCGTGATCGAAATCAGCGAAACATACTTCAGCCCGGTGCGGTTCGGCAGCGGAGCGGAGACAACCGAAATGGCGTTCGCCTGATCCGCAAGAATCGCCGCCGCCAGCTTGACCCATCCGTCCATCCCCTGCTGTGCCTGAGAGAACTGATGCTCAATCATGCGCCGGGTTTCAGCCGGAAGCTCACGCATCTGAATCAATCCGCTGACAAAGAAGCGGTAGCCCTTTTCCGTGGGGACGCGCCCTGCGGAGGTGTAAGGCTGGGTCAGGAGCTGCGCTTCCGTCAGTGCGGCAAGCTCGTTGCGAACGGTGGCGGAACTGTATTCCAGATGGTACTGCTTGACCAGGTTCTTGGACCCGACCGGCATGGCTGTCCGAATGTACTCGTGAATCACGAGGCTCAGAATCAGTTTTTGTCGTTCGGTCAGTTCATTCATATCTCCGTTCCTGTTAGCACTCTGATTTGAAGAGTGCTAAGCATCTGTTTTTTATATTACCATCGGAAAAATGAAAGGTCAATAGGTTTTTGAATCTCTAACAAAGTTTTTATATTCGCGTACCTTGCGGAGCGCAGGCAGACATGGCACTTCATAAAAAATGCGTTCTATTATCTTGCAAAAACCGCTGTTCCACATTACAATGAATTCAATGAAATCGGAAAGGAGACATGCCTATGCCCGTTGATTATGAACAGCTGCGAAAGCAAGTGAGGAAAGCCGGCGCCGTGCTGATTCGGCAGCAGGCGGAGAACGCCGAACAGGCGCGGGAGTTTTTCGCGCGTCTGCTTGAGGAAGCCGGCTCCGCCGACTTGCGGGATCGGCTCAATGCGGCGTTGAGCAGCCGGGATGCCCGCTGCGCACTGCCGCTGAATGAAGCGATTGACGCAGTTCACGCCCGCCCGGCGGATCCGGCGGAAAAGATCCGTCTGCTGGCGTGCGACGGTTCGCAGGCTTCATCGAATCGGCATGACGAGATCGGTTTCGGGCTCATCAACGCCGCCGTCATCGAACTTGAAGCGCAGAGCGGTGTTGCGCCCGTCATCCATACCCGCACCGAGCTGCTGCACATGGACGAACTGCCGTCGGAGGATGACATTGCCGTCATGCGCGACGCTTTCGAGAAGCGTTTTCTGGCGGAACGCGCAGTGGAAGCAGGGTTTGAGCGCCGCACCATCGCGCTGACGGACGGCCCGCTGGAGCTTTTCACGGACATGTCAGTGGAATCCAAAGCGGCGCAGTCGGCGAAGCGGGATTACCTCGGCGCACTGAAATTGCTGGCAGACGCGGATATCCCCGCCGTGGGATACATCGACCGTCCCCGTTCGGATCTGGTGCTGAGAATGCTCAAGCTGCTTTCGGACAAGGCGGATGACGACGGAAAAGCGGGCACGACCGACAGCTCCGTATTTCGCAGGCTGCTCGCGCCGGGCGAACGCTCCGCTGTCTTCGGCATGAATTCCCGTCTGAACAAAGAACTGCCGGAGGATCTGCGTCTGTGCTTCTTTTACCTGAATGTCGGCAGTGCCGCGAAGCCTTACATCTGCCGCGTTGAGATTCAAAACCGGCTGACGCGCAACCCCGCCCTGCTTGAGCTTGTTCACGGAACTGTTCTGCAGCAGTGCAAACCCCTCGGCGGGCATCCTTATCCGTACATCCTGCACCGCGCACATGAATGTGCCGTGGTGACAACAAATGAAAAAGACATGGTCAAGAAGATGCTGATGATCGAACTTGTGAACAGCGGCGCGGTTGTCGGTGAAAAATCAAACAAACAGATCGCGAAGGATCGAATCCGCCCGCGGTAAACACGGAGTGAAGAATATGACGGAAAACAACCAATTTATCGGACGCATGCTCAGCGCGAACAGCCGCGAATGTGTCATCGGAACCCTGTCAAGACAGGACAGCATCCCCGCCTTCGGATCCATGCTGCGCATCCCGCTGAAAAAGGACGGCATCGACATCTATGCCGTTGTGACGGATATTACCCTTGAGGAAGACGGGTTCCTGCGCAGTATCGCCGGGAACGCCGCGCTTTCCGATGAAATTATTCTGGACGCGCAGGAGAACCGCAATGTCCCGATCGTGGTACGCGCCGTCTTTGTCGGGTTCGTTGAGCACGACCGCGTGCTGCATCAGCTGCCGCCCCGTCCGCCGGTCACATTGACCGAGATCTACCCCTGCACGGAAAAAGAGATCTGCGGCTTCACCCGCAAGCTCGGCTACCTGCGTCTGCTGCTGACGGTGAACAACGTCCCGGTCGGGGAACTGCCGGCCTCCCATATCCGTTACGCGGCGAAAGCGCATGCACAGCGCGGCGAAAAAGACTGGGCGGAGCGCGCCGTTACCGAGGTCATGAACCTGATGCAGGGCGACCCCGCAGGTCTGGTTTCCGTTCTCGGCGCCATCGGCGATGCGGACATCTTTGCATAGGAGGAGCGCCATGGATGAGATTACGAACATCGGCTATATCACCGGCGGCGGACTCAAAGAGGGCTTCACCGCCCGCCTGACCGTTCCCGCAGAAAACGTACAGGAAGGCAGTTTCGTGGTGGCGGAGCACAACAACCGCCGTTTCTACGGACTCGTTACGGATCTGAAACTGCGCTCGGCTGACCCGCGCTTCGAGGATCGGCGTTCCATACTGCGCATCCCGGATGCCGTCCGCCAACAGTTCATCGAGCGCGTCCTCTATACCGAGATGGACATTCTGCCGGCGATGATGCAGAACGTCGGAGAAGATCCCGCCGACCCGAATTACAAAGGTTTTGACAAAGACGCGGATGAAGATCCGATCCCTGTCAAGATGATCCCGCCGCACTACGCCAACGTGCGCCTCAGCGATCAATACGATGTCGCCGCGGTTTTCGGCAGTCCCGAGAAGAAGGGATTCATGCAAATCGGCTCCACCCGCGAACAGGGGCATCCGGTCGCGTTGAACCTGGAGAAGCTGATCACACGCTCCTCCGGCATCTTCGGCTCCACCGGCACAGGCAAATCCTACCTGACGCGCATGATCCTCGCCGGGATCGTTCAGCAGAAATTGGCTTCCGCGCTGATTTTCGACATGCACAATGAATACGCTTACGGCGCCACCTCTGCCGACAACAACATAAAAGTGCCCGGACTGAAGGACAAAATGCCCGCTCGCGTCAAGGTCTGCCGCCTCGGCACAGAGGGTCAAATCGACGGCAAACGCACGGACTTGAACCTGACCATCGGTTACAACGATGTCACGCCGGAGGACATTCTCATGCTGAAGAATACCCTGAACCTGCGCGAAACCAGCGCCGCGACCCTCTCCGCACTGAAAACCTGTTTCGGCAGGGATTGGTTCGGTTCTTTCATGAAACTCGGTCCCAAGGGGGAGGACACCGTCGAGAACTGGGCGCAGACACACGGGGTCAATGAATCCGCCGCAACCGCACTGTACGGCAAGCTGAAGCAATTATATGGCAGAGATTACCTTAACGAGGGGAATTCAGACTCCGCCGTCACGGAGATTGTGCATAACCTCGAAGCCGGGTTCTCCGTCATCCTCTCCTTCGGCAGCTACGGGAAGGAGCTGGATTACCTTTTCGTCGCGAATATTCTGACGCGCCTGGTGCGCGAGGCGTGGGTGAAGAAGTCGGAGCAATATTTCGCGGACAGGATAAAATATCAAAAGCCGCTTCCGCTGGTCATCGCGGTTGAGGAAGCGCACAAGCTGCTGAGCCGCGAGACGGCATCGCAGACGGCCTTTGCCACCATCGCGAGGGAAATGCGCAAGTATTCCGTCACCCTGCTCATCATCGACCAGCGCCCTTCGCAGATTGACGATGAGATCATGTCCCAGCTTGGGACCCGCGTTTCCGGCTGGCTCGGCGATGAGGACGACATCAAAGCCGTGCTCTCCGGTCTTTCGGGCAGGGATGCGCTGCGGGGGATGCTTGCCCGCCTGCAGCAGAAGCAGGAAGTCCTGCTCCTCGGCTACGGCGTCCCGATGCCGCTGCCGATCCGCTCACGGCTCTATGATAATGAATTCTGGAAAGACCTTCTCGGCTCCAAGGGCGAAGACAAACCCGCCCCGAAGCGGGAAGAGGATGACATGCGTAACGATTAGGAGGAATATATGAAGGTATATATCGCAGGGCCGCTCTTCAATGACGGCGAGAAGCGTTTCAATGAACGGGTTGACGCCGTTATCCGTGAATGTGGGCATGAGACCTATCTGCCCCAGCGTGACGGCGGCATCATTGCCGAGATGCCGGACACGGTGAACGGCATCTCAAAATACGCCTATGTTTTCAACGCGGATCTGGAGCACCTGAAGGCCTGCGACCTCTTCCTCTTTGTGATGGACGGCCGCGTTCCGGACGAAGGAGCTTCCTTCGCCATGGGATACGCCTACGCGCACGGCAAGCGATGCGCCGCGTACAAGACGGATGCCCGCTGCGCCTCAAACGGGGAGGATAACCTGATGCTCAGGCAGTCCGTGGAGACGGTTCTGCGGAACGAAGAAGAATTGAGGGCGTTTTTCAGGTAACAGCGGCGTGCTGCCCGGACAGACAACAGCCCGACAAACGGGAAGAAGTTTCCCATTGTCGGGCTGTTCGGTCGCATTTCAAGCTTGACTGACCTCGTCCGGCTCCTGTTTGACCGTCACCGCGATAAGCACCGCGATGAAAATCAAGACCATGCCGAGAACCTGCAGTCCGCTGAACTCCTCATGATAAAAGATCACGCCGAACAGCGTACCGAAAACGGACTCCATCCCGAGAATAATGGAAGCCTCCGTCGCGCCGGTATGCTTCTGCCCGATCCCCTGCAAGGTAATGCCCAACCCGAGCGCAACCACACCGGAGAGCACGGCATAGGGCCAGCTGACGCTCAGCCCGGTCGCGTCGCCGCGTTCAAAGATCATCCATGTCGCAAAATACATCACCGATGCCGTCAGGAACTGCCCGGCGGTATAGGAGACCACGTCGTGATACATTTTCACGCCCTTCTGCACACAGATAATATGCAGCGCCCAGCAGATCGATCCGGCAAAGACGATCAGGTCGCCCGAAGTGATGCGGCTGAAACCTTTGCCGTCCGTCGCCAGAAAATACATTCCGACCAGAACCAGTCCCGCCGCCAGCCAATGGCGCGGGTGAATCGAACGTCCGAGCAGGACCCAAGCAAGAAACGGCACCATCACAATGTAAGACGCCGTGATGAATGAGGAATTACCGATAGAGACGGTTTGCATTCCGACCTGCTGCAGCGTTCCGCCCAAAAAAACCATAAGCCCCGTCAGCAGCGTATGCCGCAGCATCTTGGGATCTTTAAAAGGCAGACGGAACTTCGCAACAATTAAAACAAACACAGTCGCTGATGCAAAGCGAAAAAAGCAGAAGCAAAACGGCAAAGTGGTTTCGGCTCCGACTTTTTGACAAAAAAAACCCGCGCCCCAAAGCACCGCGGTAACAAGGAGCATCAGGTCGGCAAGGTACTTCGTAGATGTATTCTTGTTCATACCTCTAATTATATCCTGCCGTGCGAAAAGGCGCAACCCCGCCGAGCCGGCGTTCGCCATGCTCAAAAAGCGGCAGAAAAATGCCGTGAGACATAAGGAATGATGCGAACTCCTCACGCCTCACGGCATACGCTTGCTTAACCCCAGCACTCGTGCCGGAGAACGCCGATATACGGCAGGTTGCGGTAATGATCCGCGTAGTCCAACCCGTAACCGACCACAAACTCATTCGGAACCTGATAACCGATGTAATCCGCTTTGAAGTCGTTCTGCCGCCGTCCGATCTTTTCAAGCAGGCAGGCGGTTTTGAAACTTGCGGGTTTGCGCGCACCGAAGAAGTCTTTCAGGTAGTTCAGCGTCAAGCCGGAGTCGATAATGTCTTCCACCAGCAACACATGGCGGCGGGCGATATTGATATTGATATCCTTGACCAGCTTCACCACACCGGAACTCTGCGAATCGTCTCCGTAACTGGAAACCGAGATGAAATCCATGTAAATGTCTGTCTTGATGGCGCGGCAGAGATCCGTATAGAAGAAACTCGCTCCTTTCAGGACACAGACAACAACCGGCACCTGTCCGTTATAGTCGGCAGTGATCTGCGCACCGAGTTCATTGACGCGCGTTTTCAGCATTTCTTCGGAATACAGCACACGTTCAATATCTTCTTTTTCACTTCTGATCAGCATTGTATTCTCCTAAAGGGTGATCGCTTCGGTATCCGCGGCAGCGGATGACTTTGGCAGTTTGGCGAGAAACCGATCGACCTGTTCCGGGCAGCGGCCGATATAATCGGAGGCGTTCAGCGCGGAAGCGATTTCATCCTTGGTGAGAATGAAATCCGGGTCATTGCCCAGGTCTTCCAGCAAGTCGCACGGCAGCCCCTCACGCATACGCAGGGTAGCCTCCATGGAATGGCGGCGGATGATCTCATGCATCTGCTGGCGGTCTCCGCCTTTCTTGACCGCTTCCATCAGCAGGTTTTCCGTTGCGATAAAGGGCAGGTATTCGTTCACCGCCTTCGCGATAATTTTCTCATTGACATGCATCCCGTCCGTGACGTTCGCCATCAGGCGCAGAATACCGTCCGCCGCCAGGAAACCCTCCGGCAGGGAAATGCGGCGGTTGGCGGAGTCGTCCAACGTGCGCTCGAACCACTGCGTTGAGGCAGTCAGGGGCGCGTTCAGCGCGTCCGCCATGACGTAACGCGCCAGGGAGCAGATGCGTTCACAGCGCATGGGGTTGCGTTTGTAAGCCATCGCGGAGGAACCGACCTGCGACTTCTCGAAGGGTTCTTCCACCTGACGCATATGCTGCAGCAGGCGGATATCGTTGGCGAAGCGGTACGCGGACTGCGCGACGGAACTCAGGGCGTTGAGAATACGGCTGTCCAGCTTGCGCGGATACGTCTGCCCGCAGACATCGAAAAGCGCATCAAAGCCGAAAGCCGCGGCAATACGGCGGTTCATCTCATCAATTTTGGCGCTGTCGCCGTTGAAAAGCTCCATGAAGCTGGCTTCCGTGCCGGTCGTGCCGCGGCAGCCGAGGAAACGAATAGCACGGATACAGTCGTCGATCTCGTTCAGGTCCATCGTAAGATCCTGAATCCACAGACAGGCGCGTTTACCGACGGTCACAAGCTGTGCCGGCTGAAGATGCGTATAACCAAGCGTCGGCAGGGCCTTATACTTATCCGCGAAAGCCGCCAGATTCGCAATGACCTTCAGCATGGATTGCTTAACATTCAGCAGCGCGTCGCGGTAGATGATCAAGTCGGCGTTATCCGTCACATAACAGCTGGTCGCGCCGAGATGAATGATCCCCTTCGCGCCGGGAGCCGCCACGCCGTAGGTGTAGATGTGCGCCATGACATCGTGGCGGATCTCTTTTTCTTTTTCCCGCTCAATATCGTAATCAATATCGCTGATGTGCGCTTCCAGCTCGGCGACCTGTTCCGCCGTCACCGGGAGGCCGAGGTCATGCTGGGCGCGCGCCAGCTCAACCCAGAGCTTTCTCCAGGTCTGATAGCGGGTATCGGCAGAAAACAGCTGCTGCATCTGCTTCGATGCATAGCGGGTGCAGAAAGGACTTTCGTATGAATCGTTCATTTGCTCTCTCACAAATTCGGAAATTCCGTTCCGGACAGTGCCTGTCCGAAAGGTTTTCTTCAATTAAAAGTAATTTTACCTGATTATTCCGGGGATTGAAAACATCATGGTTTTTATCAAGAACACGGGAACCGGCGTTCAGGCGGAAAGGAAAAAAACAAAAATCCAAACTCTTTCGGCAAAAAGTTCGGATTGACTTTGTGGGCCCGGCTGGATTCGAACCAGCGATCAAACGATTATGAGTCGCCTGCTCTAACCACTGAGCTACGAGCCCATGACTCCTAAATTATACCATATTATTTTCCAATGAGATTATAATAGGTAGAATAAGACGGATTTTACACGCGCCCGGAGCGAAGCGCTCCCGTTCGCGTTTTATATTGATGAAAGACCCGCCCGACAAACGATCGGACTGTTTCGGAGAAAGTTTTATGAACCATGTCTTAGTGACCGGTGCCGCCGGCTTTATCGCGTCCCGCATCTGCGAATATCTGCTCGATGCGGGCATGGAGGTCACCGGGATCGATATCCTGAACGATATCTATGACCGCCGTCTGAAGGAATACCGCCTGAACAAGCTGCTCGGACGGGACGGTTTCCGTTTCGCAAAGACCGACATCACCGACTTTGAGGCTCTGGAGGAACTTTTCGGCACCGGTCGGTTCGATGCCTGCATCAACATCGCGGGCATCCCCGGCGTGCGTTTAAGCATGAAGGATCCCTGGCTGTATCTCAACGTCAACACCAAAGGCACCTTGAACCTGCTGGAATCCTGCCGCCGTCACGATGTCGGAAAGTTCATTCAGGCTTCGACTTCCAGTATTTACGGCGAAAACGCGCCCTATCCGACAGACGAGAACGCTTCATCCGACCGTCCCCTGCAGCCGTATTCCGCCTCCAAAAAAGGCGCGGAAGCCGAATGTCACGCCTATCATTATCTTTATGATCTGGACGTGACCATCTTCCGCTTCTTCACCGTCTACGGACCCGCCGGCCGTCCCGATATGGCAATCTACCGCTTCGTCAAATGGATCAGCGAAGGCGAACCCATCTGCCTGAACGGGGACGGGGAACAGACCCGCGGCTTCACCTATGTGGACGACATCGCCCGCGGCTGCATCGCGGGGCTGAAACCCGTCGGCTATGAGATCATGAACCTCGGCGGTCATGAATCCATCTCGATCAATGACTTAATCCGCAAGCTTGAAATGATGATCGGCAAACCCGCCCTCATCAAGCATCAGCCCGTCGTCAAGGCGGACATGCTCGCGAACCTGGCGGACATCAGCAAGGCCCGCCGCATGCTCAGCTGGGAGCCGGAAATCAGCCTTGATGAAGGACTGCGCCGCACCGTCGCCTGGTACAAGGCTGAGCGTGAGTTTTTGAAGGACATCCGAATCTGATGCATGACCTGATTCAGCGCACAGCGGACTGGTTCAACGACCGAATCTTGCGGAGGGTGCTGCGCAATTCAACGTACCTCATCCTCAGCAATCTGATCAGCGTCTTCCTGACCGTCTTTATCACCCGGCGCCTCGGTGTCTATAATTACGGTGTGCTCGGTCTGATCACCAGTTATGTGACCAACGTCAACAAGCTTTTCTCTTTCCGCATGAATGAAGTCGTGGTGCGCTATGTGGGCGAAGCCTACGCGCAGGGGGATCACCGCAAGACCGGCGCCCTCATCAAATTCGCCGCGCTGGTGGAGACGCTGACCTCGCTCTTCGCCTTTGTCTTCATGGCGCTCACCTCCAAGCTCGGTGCGCGGATTTTCCTTGATGATCAGGAGCTTTACGGTCTGATTCTCTTCTACGGCATCAGCATCCTCGGACAATTCGCGGTGGAGACAGCCAATGGCGTCCTGCGCGTCATCAACCGTTACCGTTCCATTGCCCTCGTCAGTCTGATTCAGAATATCATCGTTGCGCTGATTGTCTTCATCTCCACACAACAGAACCTGGGCCTGATGGGCATCCTCAGCGCCTACCTGATCGGAAAAATCATCCTCGGCATCGTCCCGATCTTCCTCTGCGCCGCTTGGCTGCCGGGTCTGATCGGGCATAACTGGTGGAAAGCGCCGCTCTCCCTGATCCGTGAGAAGAAAGCGATTTTGCAGTTCACGCTTTCCACCAACATTTCCTCCACCATCAACCTGCTGGCACGCGACGGTGAGCTGCTCTGGGTCGGCGCCCTGCTCAGCCCGACTTGCGCCGGCTATTACAAGACAGCCATGACCGTCATCAACATGGTGCTGACCCCCGTCAACCCGCTCATCGACACCACATACCCGGAGATGAACCGCGCCATCATCGCGAAGAAATGGGATCGCGTCAAGACCCTGCTGCGCAAGATCACGACAATTTCCGGTCTCTGGACCGCGGTGGCTTTTGTGGGTCTGCTCTTTTTCGGCAAGCCGCTGCTCTTCCATGAGGTCAATATCCTCGGTTTGTCGTTCCGGGTTTTCAAAGAAGAGTTTCTGCCGGCATACAACATCATCATGACGCTGATGGTCGGTTACGGCATTGCCAACGTACTGTTCTGGAACCGCACGCTGCTGCTGACCTTCAGTGAAGCGGATTACGCCACAAGCGTCAGTTTCTGGACCATGCTTGTCAAAATGTTCCTGACGATCCTTTTCGTGCCCCGCGGTCCGTACGTCACCGAAGCCGTGTTGCTCTCTGCCTATCTTGCCGTCTCCGTGCTGATTATGACCGCCCGCGGCCTGCATAACCTGGAAAAGGCATCCAATGACGAGATCCGTCTGCTCCGGAAGAAAGGGAAGAAGGCATGATCATCGCCGCCTCCGCAACTTCGCTCGTTCCGTCGGGGACGGCGAACTCCATTCAGGTCATGATGGCCTGTGACGGGCTGCGCCGTTGCGGCGCGGATGTGCGTCTGTGCGTCCCGGGCACGGGAAGCGTCAGCTTCGCTGACGTAAAGGAACGCTACGGCCTGCGCTGTGAACCCTTTCCCATCACCCGCGTTGTCTCCCGTCCGCACCTGCACCGGATGGATTTTATCCTCGGCGCATTGAAAGAGGCGGAGCGTGTCAAGGCGGATGTGATTTATACCTGGACAATTCAGGTCGCCGCGGCGGCCGCTCTGCGCGGCAAGCGCACGGCGTATGAAATGCATGACCTGCCCGTCGGCGGCGGCGTGCGCTGGTTTGACCTCTACACCCGGACGAAAGCGCCGAAGACTGTGCTTTTCATCACCGCCGCACTGCGTGACAAGTGCCTGGCGCGCTGGCCGAAGCTGAAAGCGGAGGACTGCCTCATCGCGCCCAACGGGATCACGCCCGAGGACTACGCCGATCTGTCCGACCTCGCGGAGGCGAAACGCCGCATGGGCTTCCCCGCGGATCGCATTGCCGTCTCCTGCAGCGGGCATCTCTACGCAGGACGCGGCAGCGGGCTTTTCATCGACCTCGCATCACGCTTCCCGGAAGCCGATTTTCACTGGTTCGGCGGCACTGATGAGGCGGTTGAACGCTGCCGGGCGGAGGTGACGGCGAAGGGCTTGCCCAATGTCCGCTTCCACGGTTTTCTGACCAAAGCGGAGCTTCCCCTCGCGCAAGCCGCCTGCGACATCCTGCTGATGCCGTATGCGTCAAAAATTGCGGGCTCCTCCGGCGGCAACTCCGCAGAGATCTGCAGCCCGATGAAAATGTTTGAATATCTGGCGGAAGGGCGCTGCATTGTCTCGGCGGACCTTCCCGTGATTCATGAAGTGCTTGACGACAGCTGCGCCGTCTTCTGCGAAGCGGAGAATATCCGCTCCTGGACGGAAGGACTGCGCCGCGTCATCAGCGATCCCGAATTGAGAAACCGTCTCGCCGGCGAAGCCAAACAGCGTTCAGCCGCCTACACCTGGCAGAAACGCGCCGAACTCTACCTGAACAGGAGCCGTAATGAATAAGAAAAATACAAACGCCGCTTGGTATATCATCATCGTCCTGATTCTCTCCGCGCTGACCGCGTGGGCCGCCGCGCATTGGACCGTCGGCGACCCGGGTGTAACATTCCGCACCGCCGCTGTCATCTCTCTCATCTTCTGGAGTCTCCTCGCGCTGTTGTGGAAGTGGGCAGGCAAAGGCGGGACGCTTGCCGTCCTGCTCCTGCTGTCATTCGGTCTGCGCTTCGGCTTCGGGCTTGCTTCCGTGAATCTCCTGCCCGAATACGGACATCCCAACGAACGGCGCGAAGAGATGGGTTTTCTCTTTGATGATGCCTACCGCCGGGACGAGGAAGCCTGGACAGCCTCCGTCAAGGAAGACCTTTCTTTCACGGACACGCTGACCCGCCAATACCATAACGACCAATACGGCGGTCTGGCATTGCTGAGCGTCTGGCTCTATGAATACATCTCACCGGACGCGCGCCGCTTCACATTGATCATCCTGATCGGCTGCTTCTTCTCCGCGCTGGGGCTGCCCTTTTTCTTCAAGGGAACGCTGGAGCGTTTCGGAAAGCGCATCGCGCTCATCGCCGCCTGCGTGTACGCGCTCTACCCGGACAGCATCTTCTATTCCGGTGCCCCGATGCGGGAACCCTTCCTCATCGGCATCCTCGGCGCGGCATTCTATATGCTCTGCCGCTTGCGTGAGAACAAAGTCAAATACGGGCTGCTGCTGGTCTTGTGCCTCATCGCCTGCCTGCCCTTCTCCACGCCGGTCGCCACAGCACTGATCGGCGTATCGCTGCTGTGGATCTGGGCGGAGTTCCTGATCCCGCGTTCCAAAGTCTGGCTGTGGATCGGTGTCATCCTCGCCGTCCTCGGCATACTCGCCTCCGTGATTGTGGCTTTGCCCGCCTTCAAGGAATGGATTCATTACGACGTCCACACCACCGAGAACAGCTCGGGCTGGGTTGAGAAAGTCGTCGGGGAAATCGGCGGACAGTTCCGCGCCCTCTTCATCGCCGTGTACGGTCTGACCCAGCCGGTTCTTCCCGCGATTCTGGTCTACCCCACTGCGCCCGCCTGTGACCTTGCGCACGGACCCTGCACCACGATTTTCTGGAAAGTCGTCGGCATCTTCCGCGCCGCCGGCTGGTACATGCTCGTGCCCTTCCTGCTCTACGCGATTTTCTCCACCCTGCGCGCCAAGGACAAAAAAGAACGCGCCCTGCTCATCGTCAACGCGCTCTTCATCCTCGTCTGGATGTTCATCAGCTCCCTGCGTGCGGGCGGCGACCAGTGGGACAACCCCCGTTACCGTGTCATTTTCCTGCCCTGGCTGGCGTTCATGGCCGCCTGGGGGATTGATTTTGCGCTGAAAACCCGCGACTGGTGGCTGATCCGCTGGATCGCCATTGAAGCGATCTTCCTCTTCTTCTTCACACAGTGGTATTACAGCCGTTACAGTGCCGATGCCATCCGCCGCTTCCCCTTCTGGAAGACGGTCATGTACATTGTCATCTGCTCCGCCGCGGTCTTCGCTACCGGGCTGATCGCCCCGCTGACAAAGAGACTGAAAAAAGGAAAGGGGTAACGCCATGTTCCTCCCGACCACGAAAGAGGAAATCGAAGAGCTTGGCTGGGACGCGCCCGATGTCATCCTTGTCACCGGAGACGCGTACATTGACTCACCGCACATGGGCATTGCCGTCATCGGTCATGTGCTGGCGAAGGCAGGCTACCACACCGCCGTCATTGCCCAGCCCGATGTGAACAGCCCCGACGACATTACCCGCCTCGGAGAGCCGAAGCTCTTCTGGGGCGTTTCCGCCGGCGCCGTGGACTCCATGGTTGCCAATTACACCGCCTCGAAGAAACCGCGCCGCAATGACGACTACACCCCCGGCGGTGTCAACAACAAACGCCCCGACCGCGCCTGCATGGTCTATACGAACCTCATCCGCCGTTATTATAAGAACACCCGCCCCATCATGCTCGGCGGCGTGGAAGCCTCCCTGCGCCGTGTCGCGCATTATGACTTCTGGTCCAACAAAGTCCGCGGCTCGATCCTGTTCGATGCCAAAGCGGATTATCTCATTTACGGCATGGGCGAACGTCCCGTGTTGGAGTTCGCACGTGCCCTCTCCAACGGGGACAGCCCCGAAACCATCCGCGGGCTGGCGTACAAAAGCCGCGAAGTGCCCGCCGGCGCGGTCATGCTGCCCTCCTTTGAGGAATCCCGCGACGACAAACAGAGCTTCATCAAAATGTACCGCACATTTTATGAAAACTGCGACCCGATCCGCGGCAAAACCTTGGCGCAGAAGCACGGTCCCGACCGTTATCTCATTCAGAACCCGCCCGCGAAGACGCTGACCCAGGCTGAATTGGATGCCGTCTACGCCCTGCCTTATGAACGCGAACTGCATCCCTATTACAAAAAGATGGGGGATGTGAAAGCACTGGAGACGATCCGCTGTTCCGTCACCACGCACCGCGGCTGTTACGGCGAATGTAACTTCTGCGCCATCGCCCTGC
Organism: bacterium; assembly: GCA_963618265.1. Taxonomy (GTDB): domain Bacteria; phylum Chloroflexota; class Anaerolineae; order Anaerolineales; family Anaerolineaceae; genus Flexilinea. The sequence goes on along the minus strand of CAVESB010000001.1, from coordinate 15,055 downwards.
ATGAAGGGCGCACGGTACAGTGGCGTTCGGAGGATTCCATTCTCAAAGAAATCGAGCGCATCGCCAAGCTGCCCGGCTTCAAGGGAACCATTCCCGACCTCGGCGGTCCCACTGCGAATATGTACGGCTTTGAATGTGAGAAGAAGCGGAAGCTCGGTGCCTGCAAAGACCGCCGCTGTCTCTACCCGGAAGCCTGCCCGAGCCTGCATATCAGCCACGCGAATGTGATTTCCCTGCTGCAGAAAGCGCGCAAGATCCCGGGCGTCAAGAAAATCGTCGTCGCCTCGGGCATCCGCTATGACATGATCCTTGCCGACCCGGGTCTCGGCACCCGCTACCTGACGGAGATCTGCAATTACCATGTCTCGGGACAGATGAAAGTCGCGCCCGAGCATGACAAGCCCTCCGTGCTCTCCCTGATGGGGAAACCGGGCGCGGACAAGCTGCTGGAGTTCCGCAAGATGTTCGAGCGGGTGAACAGAAACGCGCCGAACAGCAAACAGTTCCTGACCTACTACTTCATCGCCGCTCATCCCGGATGCACGCTCAAGGACATGCAGTACCTCAAGCACTTTGCCGACGAGAAACTGCACATGACCCCGGAGCAGACGCAGATCTTCACGCCGACCCCCTCGACCTGGTCCACGCTCATGTATTATACCGAGATCGATCCCTTCACCGGCTCGCCGCTGTTTGTCGAGAAAGACCCCGCCAAACGGCAGAAACAGAAAGACGCCCTGGTTGCAAGATTCGACAGCCCGCCGCAGAGCGGAAAAAATCAGAAGAAAGATTATCGAACCGTCAATTCGTTCATTAAGAAAGATCCCGCCGGGCACGGCGCGGGTCATGAGACTGAAGGAAAGCACAGGAAGAAATGAAAAACGCTCTGATTTACAATCCGTTCGCCTCGAAAGGCACCTCCCGCTATAAAGCGCGTGAACTGCTGGAAGCCCTCAAAGGCATTGGTATCAAGGTGGATCTGCCGGTCACAGCGGGCGACAAACATGTCACTCAGCTCACCGAACAGGCCGCCCTTAAGGGAGCCGAGCGCGTCATCGTCTGCGGCGGGGACGGCACCATCAATGAAGCGGTCAACGGTCTGGTCGCCGCGCAGAAGCAGGGCGTGACGGGCACTGCGCTCGCCTTCATCCCGAACGGACGCGGCAACGACTTCCTCTCCGCTGTGGGCATCGGCAAGGATCTGGACAGCATTATGAAGGTCATCGCCGCCGATCATCGCGTACATGCCGACATCGGTGCTGCGGGAGACGGGACTTTTGAGCGTTACTTTATGAACGGTTCCGGCTTCGGCATTGACTCCGCCGTCAACTACTACGCCGGCGAATCCATCCTGAACGGCAAGCTCTCCTATGCCTACGGTGTGATCATGTCCGTTGCGAAAGACCTCTCTCAGCAGACCGCAACCATCACGCTGGACGACAAGACCTTCGACTTTGAAATCGTGCTTTTCACCGCCATGAACGGGCGGCAGGAAGGCGGCGGCTTCCGTCTGGCTCCGAATTTCAGCCTGACGGACGGAAAGCTGGACATCTGCTATATCGGCGGCGGACTGCCCGCCCGGCGCCTGCTCAAGACGATTCCCCGCCTGAGTACCGGCAGGCTCGACCATCCCGACATTCACACCGCGCAGGCGGCAAGCGTCCATGTGCATCTGGAACCGGACAAAAAGGGTCTCATCTCCCAAGTGGACGGCGAAACCATCATCCTCCACGGGCACGACTTCTATGCCAAAGTCGCGCCGTACAAGATTGATTTGGTTCTGCCGGAAAAGAAATGAGCAGTCAAGAGCAACGCCCGATATGGGAAGCGATTTCCGATATCGGGCGTTATAGACTGCTGCCTATTGCCTGTTGCTCGCTGACGGTTGATGAAGCGTATGTCCCCTCGCGGAGAGCGTGGATGCCATGAGCAGCGGCAGGCAGGTGAACAGCCCGTAGACATAGCGGAACTCCGCATAGATTGGTGAGAAGAGAATCGGCGCCCAAATAAAGAAACCGATCATGAAAAGCGGGAACTTGCGCCGGTTGTTATAGAGGCAGTACATCCCGCAGAAGAGCCAAATCCAGAAACAGAAGCCGCGGCTGGTCAGCAGATAGCCCTGCGGCAGTACACGGTATTCATGATAGGCATACCAATGGTAGATCCGCTCCACCCAGGGGAGCTTCGCCAGCGGCTGTGTATGGATATCCCCGATCGTACCGGTGACAATCACGCCAATCGAACTGATCCAGTACTGCGTATCAGGAAACCAATAGCCATAGTTATTATGGAGAAATGACTCAACAGCCGTCAGCGGATACCGCCTGACCAGATCCGTCCATAAGCGAAAGAAACGTACCGGATCTTCATCAAAGCGTTCAGAACGAAACAGTGCCTTGACCGGGTCGGCATTAATGCCCCAATATACCGACCAGAATTCCGGCTCCTTGAAATACTCCTGCCAAGCAGCGATCGTTTCCTCATCCAGTTCATCCCGATGTTCCTGAAAAATCCGCGCCGCCTGCTGCAGCGGAACGCAGAGTGATTCGCGTGATGCCCATTTACTTGTTACGATTTGCGGACAGATAACAAGCTTCCAGACCGCGAAGAGTGCCAACACCCCCCCCGCGACCGATGCGGCGAACCTGCGGCATTTTTTGAAACAGATCAGCATGACGATCGCCATGCCCAGCGAGACTGCGATGCCGTTATGGCGCAGCAACGGCAGCAATGCCAGCGAGACGAACATCAGCAGGCAATTCGTCTTCTTCGCGAAAAAACCTTCCTCATCCCGCAGCGCACTGTCAAGGCAGAGCATAAAGGCAAGCACACAGACGGAAAAGGGAATGTCCTTCCACAACGTCACCGCATAGAGGTTATGAATGGGATAGGCTCCGAAATACAGGAAGATCAACACCTTCGTGAGCGTGTGCGCGGCATAGCGGGCGGCTCGTTCCGCGCCGAGGGCAAAGACGAAAGTCAGGATCAGCATCTGCAGCAGGGTCAAGATCCCCGCAGAGAGTTGATAACTGCCGGTAAAAGGATAGATGATGTCAAACATCAGCCGGATCAGCAGTGTCACGAATGCCGAATGATGGTCAGAAAGTGTCGCGTGATCAATGGCATCACGAAACTGAGCACCGGTGTCATAGGTCATTATTCCGGGGTAACAGAAAAGATACCAGCCGAAATAATACAGCGCGAACACTGCCCAGATGATCAGCACCCGCTTCCACGAGAACGGCTTCATCGGCGAACCTTCTTTCGCCGCGGAACGGCTGATCAGCTTGAAGAGCACCCAGGCGAGACAGAAATACAGCGTCCAACAGGAAAAGATCAGGTTGAGGTACTTCAGCATATTGCGCTTGCCGATCAACACCGGACGCAGGGCTTCCATCTTCTCAAAGCAGCTGCCCACCACCCGGAACAACGCCAACATCAAAGCATACAGCGCGGCATATTTCACCCGCCGCCTGTCCGCGTCCCGAAACGCGAAGTAAAGCAGCAGGGCAAAGCTCACGAAGGCAAGCACAAGCACCCAAACCGGCTTCCCGCCCGGCACCAAGCCCTCGGCGGATATCTCCACACGCCGGCCGTACACAGCGAGCGCACTCATCAGGATGGGCAAAATCCAACTCATAACAGCTCCTTATAAAAAGCGGCGTGTTTTTTCGCAATGGCATCCCAGGACAGGTTCTCCTCGGCGAAGCGTTTTCCTGACGCGCCGAGACGGTCGCGCAAATCCGCATCTGTCATCAGGCGGCGCAGTCCCTCACGCAAGGCAACCGCATCATTCGGCGGAACGAGGATGCCCGTCTGATTGTCTTTGACCATGTCGGGGATGCCGCCGACGTTCGTGGCAATCACGGCTTTGCCGAAGGCAAAAGCCGTCGGGATAACGCCGGACTGGCTGGCGGAGATATAAGGCAGGGCAACCACCGCCGCCCGCTCCATGCATTCCGCTACTTCAGCCGTATCCAGAAAACGGTTCTCGAGCGCAATGCGCGGATGCTTCAGCTTCTCCGTATAGGGCGTGAGGTCGCCGCCGCCCGCGATGCGCAGGGTCCAGTCGGGCATTTCATCCAGCAGCGGACGCACAGCCTCCAGCAGAACATCAATCCCCTTGTAGGGGGAGATGCGCCCGAAAAAGAGAATCACGTTCTGCTCCTCGGCGCCGGTTTTGTGTTCGGTGAAAAAGTCGTACACCCCGTGCGGCACAGCAAGGATCTTCTGCGCAGGAATACCTTTGCCGGCGAGGACGGATTTGCCCTGCTCCGTCAAGGTCACGAAGGCATCGGGCATGGTGCGGAAGAGGGATTCCGTGAGCTTGAAGTAGAAAGGCGTCCCTTCGTGATGAATCACGTCATGAACGGTGTAGACCAGCGGCTTTTTCAGCGTATGCCTGACGAACCGCCCCAGAGCGGGATTCCATTCCTGCGCGGAGGTGACATGCACAAGATCCGGGGCGAACTCATCAGCGAGGCGGCGCAGCTCTTTCCAAACGGATGGGGAGAAGAGCTGCGTGAGCGTACCTTTCATCCCTTTACCGGTGTCGATCGTACACAGGTCAACGCCGTCCAAAGCCATCTCATGCACGGCGTTCTGCGCACAGATCAGGCGCACGGGACAGACCCGGCTCAAACTCAATGCCAGACAGTCATTGAACTGCAGCAGTCCGCCGCGGCGGGTCAGGCAGATCAGCAAAACACGGGGGTTTTCATTCATTCGTTTCCTCCGATCAGACTGCAATCGAGCAGATCATGCAATTCCGTCTCAAGCGTGTTCCCGCCCGTCTCACGGTCAATGCGCCGCCACAGAGCGCAGAGCGGGTCATTCATCACGGGCGTTGTCTGCATGGCGGCTTCCGTCTGCGCCAGTGCGTCCTCAAGCCGTCCCGCACGGGCGTAGCCCTCGATGAAGGGGAGGCGTTCCATCGGGTCATTGGGATGATCGTCAAGGGCAAAAGCCGTGTCGCCCAGCTCCGCAACCTCTTCCCAATCCCCGCGCTGACGGGCAAGATCCGCAGTTTCATAGTAATAACACCAGCCGTGTGCGGGTTCTGCGCCGAACAGCTTCTCGGGCAGCGCTTCATACGGGACGTCGGTACGAATACGCGCATAATTGTTCAGCTGTGCGGAAACGCGGTCAATTTCGGGGATCATGCGGTTGTAAACATCCACCTCCGGATCCAGAACATGCACACAACCCGGCGAACTGTAATAGACGGCGATCATATCATCCGTATTGCCGTAAAACTGCGCCGTCAGGTATTCCTGAAAGATCTCTTTCCCCGCGGTCAGTCCGCTGAGCGTGTTCTCACGCTTGGTGTCGGTATACAGCATATACGGCATACGCTCGTTTTCGTACCCGTCGGCATAGATCCAGTTCAGGGGCGCGGTCAGGGAGTTATCCGTGGAAAAGCGAATGGGCAGGACATTGGTCACAACCACCGTGTTTTCCTCAATCGCAGGAATCCTCCACTTGAGCTGATTGAAGAAGTCTTTGGTCAGCGTCCAGTCGCGGCGGTATTCATTGCCGGTGTAAAAGAGATGTCCGGCGGCCAGCCCGATAAAGACGGATGCGATCACGACAGGGACGATACGCGGACGGGGGATGAGGTCCAGCAGTCCGGCAAGGAACAAACTGATGCCCGGCATGAAGGGCAGGGTGTAGCGTCCGTTCTGGAAGACGAAGTTGATGGGGCTTTCCGTCAGCCAGAAGGGCTGTCCCGCGAGCAGAACGGCAAGGATACCGATGCCGATCATCTCAAAATCCTGCCGTTTCTTTCCGTCCCGCGCCTTGCGGAAAAGAAAGAGAAAAACGCCGCTCACAATGCAGACAGCAACGCAGATCAGGAAGAAAACCAGGGTGGAGCGGGCACCGAAATCCGCCTTGTTCGGGAAGGCGAAAACCGTCCCCCAGCCCTCAAAGACAACGCGGAAGCTGTCTTTCAGCATACCGCCGAGGTAGTTGAGCACTGTTGACAGCGGGGAAGCCTTGAAGTCGGTCAGCAGTTTGAACTCATAGTGCAGGGTCTGGGTCTTGTTGAAAAACATTCGGTACGCCAGTCCGCAAAGGAACACGAGGGCGAAGGGGATGGAACGGGACAGCGCGGCGCGGATCGGGGTTCCTCTCTTCATCCCGTTCGGGTCTTCATCCGTCAGGGCGGCGGCGATGAAGAGGGGACGCAGCAGCTCGAGGAGGAAGAAGTATTCCGAGGCGAAGAGATTCAGCAGTGCAATCAAGGCGGCGAGGACGGTGCGCAAAACACGGCGTTTTCCCGAGCGGGCGGCGCGGACGGAGAGCGTGAAGGAAAGGCACAACATTCCCATCAGGAAGAAGGAAAAGCTGAAATTCACGACAATCGGGCGCATGGTGAAGCCTGGATAGGCGGTGAAGAGCAGTGCGCCGAGAACGGCGGCGAAGGTCTTCCCGCGCCATGTCTCATGAATCAGCAATCCGAAACAGAAACCGCCGAATACCTGCATGAGGAGAGCGAACATCTGCGCAATCAGCGGGGAGCCGTTGTTGATGAGAATGGCGAGGTTGTGAATCTGTCCCGCGACGGGACGGCTGAAGCTGAAATGCCGCAGCAGCCCTTGATATCCCACCGCCAGCCGCGTCCATTCATACGGCCAGTCGTCCCAGTAAAAGCCGAGCTTGTTCAGCAGCAGTCCATAGGAAAACAGCACGAACGCCGTCAGCGGAATGAGTGTCAGAATGTATTTGTTTTCTTTAAACTTCTTCATAGGTTTCTTTAAGTTCCGTTCAGAAGATCAACAGTGCGGCAATCAGGCACTGCAGGATGGCGGCAGTTGCCGCACCCCAGACCAATTCAGCCGTGCGCCGGCAGTTCTCAGCCTGAAACAGGCGCAGTCCGAGTGCGAAGCCGGCAAGCCCGATAATCACGGCGCTCAGCGGCACCACCAGCATGTTCACCGCGCCGAGCTCTTCGGTAGGCTCTCCGAGCGGGGAGAAAGAGAGGGAGATCGTGCGCGTCACCTGAAAGCGGGAACCGACCAGAATAAAAAGCACCGTCAGCAGGTTGACAGAAAGAATCAGACTGATCCGACAGACCTTATTCCGAAAAGCCTCAAGCAGCCAATTCGCCGGACGGCGCGACTCCCAGCGGACATTATCCAGCGCACCCATTTGCAGGACACGTTCAAAGCCCATCAGAAACAGATCCGGGTCTTCGGGAGAGATCACATAAATATAACGGGACGTGCCGAGGAACAGCATTGTATCCATGGAAGATGCCAGAAACTCGAAAGTGACGCCGTCCTTCGTCGGGACAGTCCCGAGATACGCGCCGGGCATGGGGAGCACCGACCAGGGCACATCGCGGTTCATCTCCTCCGGGCGGCGAATCCATTCAATGGCGTTCAATGGGATGACCTCACGGCGCTGCCCCCAGCGGATGTGAAGCCCGTCCCGTTTCAGGTCATAGGAGGCGTTGAGCAGGCTGTAGAGACGGTACAGCAGGAAAACAAGCGGAACGGCGAAAATCATCATCGCAATCAGCAGCAGGAAGAACTGAAGACCGACCTGCGTGAGCGCGAAATTGAGCACCAGAAAAACTTCGAGCCCGATCAACAGCAGGCACAGCGCAAGATGCAGCGCGATGCCCTTTCCGCGTTCCGGGAAATAGCTGTAACCGGGCTCGGTGTGTTCCATCGTGATTTAGAAAACCTGCCGCAGGGCGGCGCCGACCTGCGCGACCTGTTCACGGGTCATCTTGCCGGAGAAGGGGATAGCAAGACCGCGCCGTCCCAGGTCTTCCGTGACGGGGAAGCTGCCTTCCGCGTAGCCGAACTTTTCCTGCATATAAGGCTGCAGGTGAATCGGCGAGAAGTACGGACGAACCGGGATGCCCAGCCCCTTCAGCTTTGCACTGATTTCATCGCGGCGTTCCGCGTCCTTGAGCCGGATAACATAAACGAACCAGCTGTCGCGGGTCGTGGTCGGAGCACAATACGGCAGCTCGATATTTTCATTATCCGCCAGCTCCTCACGGTACCAGTCCGCCACACGGGCGCGGTTGGCAATCAGCGTGTCGATACGCTTCATCTGAACAGAACCCAGCGCGGCGCTCATCTCATCCATGCGGTAATTGTAGCCGAGGTAGGTATGCGCCAGCCAGGTGTCGCCGACGGCGCGTCCCTGATTGCGCAGGGAGCGGATCATGTCCGCGCCCGCATCATGGTTCGTGACCGCCAGGCCGCCTTCCGCAGTGGTGATCTGTTTGTTCGGGTAAAAGGCGAAGACGCCGTAGTCCGCAAGCAGTCCGGCATGGCGTCCCTTGTACATCGCACCCAATGCCTCACAGGAATCCTCGATCACCGTCAGCCCGTAGGGCGCGGCGGCGGCATTGATGGCGTCAAAATCCGCCGGCTGTCCGAAAACATCGACTGCCAAAATGCCCTTCAGCTTTCCGTTCGGGTTCCCGCCCTTCGGCGGCAGCCATTTCGCCGCGGCGGATCCGCCCTTCATCAAGTCTTCCACCGCCTGCCTGAGCTGAACAGGGTCAATGTTGCCCGTCAGCGGTTCAGCGTCCACAAAAACGGGTGTAATCCGTTCATAGAGCAGGACATTGGTTGAGGAAACGAAGGAGAAGGGCGTGGTGATGACGAGATCCCCGTCCGTCCAGCCCGCCGCATGGACGCATAAATGCAGTCCCGCGGTGCCGGAGCTGACCGCGACAGCGTGCTTCGCGCCCGTAAAACGGCGGAACGCTTCCTCAAATTCCAGGACATACGGGCCCATGCTGAGGTAGCTGGTTTCCATCACCTTCGCCACGGCGGCGCGTTCTTCATCTGTAATGTCCGGCAGGGACATCGGGATATTGATTTTCTGTTGATAATCCATGTGAGCCTCCGCTGATACGATTCGGATTTATTGCTGATAATAATTGTTTCCGCCGTTGATCGGCGGCATCTGCCGCGTCTGCACCGGCGGCTGGACGGCGTCCTGTTCAATGACGACCTTCTCCTCCATGCGGACCTGTCCGCGGAGGAAAGCCCCGTCTTCCGTAGCAAAACTGACCACCGCAACATCGCCCCAGACGCGCCCGGAAGAGCGGATCTCAAGCTTCTCGGCGGTGATATTACCGCGGACGGTGCCTTCAACGACGACGGTATTCGCCCGCATGTTCATGCAGGTCACGCGCCCCGTCTCACCCACGACGATCATGCCGCGGATCTGCATATCGCCCTCAAAAGTGCCTTCAATGCGCAGACCGCCGGCGCCGCGCAGACTGCCGCGCCAGTTGATTCCCGGTCCGAGAACCGAGGTCACCCGTTCAATTGCCGCCGCGCCGGTCTGACCCGACGGGCTGCTGTTATTGTTGTTATTGGGACGCCTGAACACTTCTTAGAATTTCCTTCGCCTTGGTTTACGCTGACTTTCTGAGATTTTTCGGCAGGGACTGCGCGTTGCGCGGAGGCCAGACCATGCCCGCGTATACCCGCGTGCCCTCGGGAACATCGCCCTTGACCACGGCACTGTTGCCGACGCGGGCTTTCGCTCCCACTGTGACGCCGAGGTTGACCGTGACGCCCATGCCGATCTGCGCATAATCGCCGACGGTGACATTGCCCGCCAGCAGTGCGCCCGGAGAGAGGTTGACGATCTCGCCGATCTTCCCGTCATGGGAGATGACCACGCCCGCATTGATGAGCGTACCGAAGCCGACCGTGGACTCACTGCTGATGTAGCTTTGCGCCAGCACCTGAACTCCGTCCGCCAAGGTGACGGTATCTTCCACAAACGCCGCCGGATGAATGACGGTCGGGAATTCAAACCCCGCCGCGCGCAGTTTATGAAAGATATTCTTCCGCGCCTCATAATGGCCGATCCCGCCGACAGCGTTGACCGCCCGGGAGATATCCTGTCCGCGCAGATCCGGGAGCAGCGCAGCGCCTCCGAGCACAGGCACGCCCGAGACAAGCGTCCCCACCGCCGCGGCATCATCCACAATGCCCGCAATCGGCATATGCAGCAGCCGCAGCAGAGAGATCAGCGACTTGGCGTGACCGCCCGCTCCGTAAATAATGACATCATTTCTCATGCTCCTATTTTAATACAGAATCCGCTCAGCAAGCGATATTCGGCGCATAATTTCAGGAAGCGAGTGCATCCTCCGCCGCACTCCCGTCACCCCTCACGACGCTCTCTTTTATAGTATAATTATCCCGATTATCTGAATAAAACGAGGAAGATTATGGCTGAAGATAAACTGACTTCTCAAAAAGAGAATTTCTCCGAATGGTATAACCAAGTTGTTCTGCGCGCCGACCTGGCGGATTACGCGCCCGTCCGCGGATGCATGGTCGTGAAGCCTTACGGCTGGGCACTGTGGGAAAACATCAAAGCGGACCTTGACCGCCGATTCAAGGAAACCGGTCACGTCAACGCCGCGTTCCCGCTGCTCATCCCCATGTCCTTCTTTGAGAAGGAAAAGTCTCACGTGGAAGGCTTCTCGCCCGAGCTTGCCGTCGTGACCCACGGCGGCGGTCAGGAACTGGAAGAGCCGCTGGCAATCCGCCCGACTTCAGAAACCATTATCGGCTACATGTACGCGAAATGGATCAAGAGCTACCGTGATCTCCCCGTGAAGATCAACCAGTGGTGCAATGTCCTGCGTTGGGAAATGCGCACCCGCATGTTCCTGCGCACCATGGAATTCTACTGGCAGGAAGGGCACACCGCCCACGCCACCGCCGAGGAAGCGGAAGAAGAAGCCATCACCATGCTGAATGTCTACGCTGACTTCGCCCGTGAGATGGCGGGCGTCCCTGTGCTGAAGGGCGTCAAGTCCGAATCCGAGAAGTTCCCGGGCGCTGTCAACACCTATTCCATTGAAGCCATGATGGGCGACACCAAGGCGCTGCAGGCCGGCACTTCCCATAATCTCGGTCAGAACTTCGCCAAAGCTTTTGACATCAAGTACCTCGATAAAAACAACACCCTGCAGCACTGCTGGACGACTTCCTTCGGCCTGTCCACCCGCTTCATCGGCGCCGTTATCATGACTCACGGCGACGACAACGGTCTCGTCCTGCCTCCGCGCATCGCCCCGTACCAGATCGTGATTGTCCCGATTTTCAAGAACGAGGACGAGCGCGTCAAGGTGATGGAATGTGTTGACAAGGTAATGCAGCAGCTGAAGGACTTCCGCGTCACGCTTGATGACCGCACCGAAGTCACCCCGGGCTTCAAATATCACGAATGGGAGCTCCGCGGCGTGCCGCTCCGTCTGGAGATCGGGCCGAAGGATGTGGAGAAGAATTCCGTCATGGCCGCCCGCCGCGACATCCCCGGCAAGCCGGGCAAATCCTTCCTCTCACAGGACAACCTCGCCGCTCAGGTTCAGGATCTGCTGGACACCATTCAGAACGCACTGCTCAGCAAGGCGGAAAAGTTCCGCGATGACAACATCCATGAAGCCAACAGCTACGATGAGCTGAAGCAGATCGTTGAGAACGGCTGGGCGGAAGCCTGGTGGTGCGGCGACCCTGCATGTGAGGCGAAGATCAAGGAAGACACCAAGGCGACTTCCCGCTGCATGAACTTTGAGCACCAGCACGGTCACGGCAAGTGTGTCGTCTGCGGCAAAGATTCCGACAAGAAGATTTACTTCTCCAAGGCTTATTGATGTGACTCTCGGAGGGTCGGACGCATACCGGCCCTCTTTTTTGAACCTATGCCGGCGGTCAACCTGCTCAAGCTCCGCGAGGAGCTGAACCAACTCTTATGGAACTTCACGGATCCCAAAGCTTTCCGCGTGACGCTTTTGGAGCTGTTGGAGAAGTTTGCCTATACCGCGTACCGATCCGAATCCGGGACGCGCTCCGTCTCCATCCGTCCGCAGCTGCAGGTATCCCTCATCGTACTGCGCGAGATGGATCTGGTGCTGATTCCCGCCATTCGCGAACAGCCGCAGTCGGCGCTCGCCATCTGCGACCTGCTCTGGAACGATGAGAATATCGATGTCTGCCTCATCGCTTCCCGTATGCTCGGCGAGATCCCGATTGAGCATGCGGATCTGGTGCTGAACCGGGCGGGCGAATGGGCATTGACCGGTGCGCGCCATGTGACAGCCCGCGCCCTGCTGAAAAACGCCTCCGCGCTCATCATGCGCACCAATCCCGAAATCCTGCTGCAAAAGGTTCGCCGCTGGTATGTGGACCCGCGCGAGGAACAGAACTTCCTCTGTCTGGAGGGCATGGCGATTCTGGTCGAGGATCGCTCATTCGAGAACCTGCCTGCCATTTTCACTTTGGTTGAGGCGCTCATGGGCGAAGCCTCAGCCGGCACGCAGAACTCCCTTGTTGAACTCTTCCGCGTTCTTTATGAACGCACGCCGCAGGAAACGATTTATGTACTGCGTCAGTGCCTGGACAACGACCCGAATGTCGCGGCACAGCGCGTCATTCGCAGGCTCCTGCCCGACCTGCCGGAGCCGATCGCGAAGTCCCTGCGGGACAAACTGCGCGAAACGGCGCGAAAACGCAAATAACTGCTGCCGCTTCCGCATTCTGTTATCGCGAATACGGCAAAAACTGCTCCTTGATTAAAACTGTCTCCATCCATTACAATTGTTAAAAAGAAGCTATATTGAGCCGCAGGGGGATCAAGATGGAGTCATATTATGCCACTTTCACAAAAATCCTGAATCAGGAGCTGTTGACCGCGCTGGGCTGCACCGAGCCGATCTGCATCGCGTACTGCAGTGCGGAAATGCGCAAAGCCCTGGGCGCGGAGCCGGAGAAAATCAGCGTGTACTGCTCCGGCAACCTCGTCAAGAACGCCAAGGGCGCCACTGTCCCGAACAGCGGCGGTCTGAAAGGCATCGCCGCCTCCGCCATTCTCGGAGCTGTCGGCGGCAAACCCGAAAAGAAACTTGAACTGCTGACCGAAGTCAGCCCGGAACAAATCGCCCGTACCAAAGCGCTGCTGGCGGCGGAGATCTGCGAGGTCAAGCTGCTGGAGCATGAGGAAGACAAGCTGCAGGTCATCATCAGCGGCAGCGCGGGCGGACACAGCGCCGAAGCGGAGCTGAAGCATACGCATACAAACATCTGCCGCGTGGTGCGCGACGGCGTGACGCTTTACGAGAACAGCAGCGACACCGAGCAGGATCACAGCGAAATCGACCGCCTCTGCGCGGAGATGACGGTTCGCCGCATCATCGACTACGCCGAAAATGTAGATCTGAACGGCGCGGACAGCCCGCAAAGCATCATCGAGCATCAGATCGCCTGCAACACACAGATCTCCGTCGAGGGCTTGAAGAACGACTGGGGCGCATCCGTCGGCAGAGTTTTGCTCGATCAGGACAAGAGCCTGCGCATGCGCGCCGCCGCTGCCGCCGCCGCCGGTTCGGATGCCCGCATGAGCGGCTGTGAGCTGCCCGTCGTCATCAACTCCGGCTCAGGCAATCAGGGCATCACCGTGACCATGCCGGTTCTTCAGTACGCCGCGGAATGGAAAAAGACGCATGACGAGACCGTGCGCGCACTGCTGATCAGCAATCTGGTCGCCATTCACATCAAAGCCGCCTACGGGCGTCTCTCCGCCTTCTGCGGAGCGGTCAGCGCCGCCACGGGAAGCTCCGCCGCGATCACCTGGATGGCGGGCGGAAGCTATGAGCAGATCTGCGCCGCCATTACCAACACCCTCGCCACCATCTCCGGCATGGTTTGCGACGGCGCGAAGCCCTCCTGCGCCTCAAAAATCGCCTCCGCCGTTGAAACCGCAATTACGGGTTATAATATGGCTATGCATCGCGAACAATTCTGCGGGGGCGACGGTCTGGTCAAGGACGACATCGAGCAGACCATCCGTTCCATCGGGCGTATGGCGTCCGAAGGGATGGTTGCCACCGATCGGAAAATCCTTGAACTGATGCTGGCGAAGGAAGTATAACGCTTGAAGCAGTCCGTAATTTTTTTGACCCTTGTGTTAATCCTCGCCGCGGCGTTCCCTGCCGCGGCTGATTTTTATCTGAACGCCTCGGATTATGCTTCCGCGGCGGATGCCGTTGCCGCAATTCCCGAGGACGCCGGCAGCGTCACCTTTTACTTTGACAGCCTGTGCGCATGGAAAGACAGCCTGACGATCCCGCGCAACCGGGGCATTGCGTCCCTGCGCATGATCCCGGCGGAAGGCGTCAAAACGGCGTCCGTACCCGCGCTGATCCGCATATTCGCCGATGGCATCCCGCTCAGCATCGGCGCGGGCATGGTCATGAACGAAACCAGTGTCTACGGCGGCACCTATTCCTCCGCCGGATGCACCGTCACCGTCTCCACCTCCGTGACCTGTGCGGGCGCGGTGGGGTACATCTTCGGCGGAAGCCTGTCGGAAGACGGCGGCTGCGCCGAGGTTCAGAATGCCGCGGTCGTTATCGAGCCGGGCGGCACGGTTTTTTATGAAGTCTTCGGCGGCGGACATGCCGCGGGAGAGGGTTCCGTCTCCAATGTCGGCACGAGCTCCGTCAGCCACGCCGGCTCTGCGGATTACGTCCTCGGCGGCGGCTTTGCTGAGTACGGCGGCAGTGTGAGCGTCACGCAGACCCATGTCAGTGTGACGGAAAGCGGCTCGGTTGAAGTCGCCCTTTTCGCGGGCGGCAGCGCAGTTGATGAAGGCAGCCTCGCCGCCGTTGAAAACAGCCTCGCCGTACTGGACGGGGCGGCGAACTGGGCCTTCCCGGGCGACTTTGCCTTCGGCGCGGGGGAAACGCGAACCGAAAAAGCGGGACGGCTGGAAATATCCGCGACGGGTCACGCCGGCTCCGCCTTCATCGGCAGCTTCGCCTCCGATGAGAACACCTATGCCGTCATCGACACCGCAGAACTGATGAACTGCGGCGCCGCCGACAGCGTCATCTCCCGCAGTCTCTCCGCGGACGGCGGCAGAGCCGAGACGCTGCATGTTGCGAATTTTGCCTGCCGGGAGGGGGAGCAGGCAGCTACAGAGGACACTTTACGCACCATCCCGTGACATGTGTCATTTGTTCAGTCCGTCTCCTGCTGAAAATACAGTATAATCC